>CAMWYM010000053.1 GCA_947178475.1 uncultured Clostridium sp.
GAGTTATGCAGAAAATCGGAATGACGTATGAAGGTATATTAAGAAAGGCGGGATTTTGCAATCAGGGAGTGATAGATGAAGTGTGGTATTCAATATTGAGGGATGAATATCAGAATTAAAAATTGGGTTTATAGAAATACAGGGGTTTATTTACGGAGGATGTTTTTATGAAGCAATATATTGTTGATGCCTTTACAAACAAAGTATTTAGTGGTAATCCCGCCGCTGTATGTGTTATGGATAAATGGCCGGAAGAAACATGGATGATGCAGCTTGCAGCTGAAAACAATTTGTCGGAAACTGCTTTTATCGTAAAAGAAGAAGCAGGCTATCATCTTCGTTGGTTTACACCAGGAACAGAGGTGGAATTGTGCGGTCATGCTACCTTGGCATCTGCCTTTGTGATTCTAAATTATTATGAACCAGATGCAAAACAGGTGGAATTTAATACTTTAAGCGGCATGCTTACAGTTGTTCGCAAAGGGAATTTATATGAGATGGATTTCCCAACCTACGAATTAAAAGAAATTCCAGTCACAGATGCTATGGAAGCAGCTTTTGGCAGTCGCCCAATCAAAGCAATTTTGGGACTTGATTTGGTTTGTGTATTTGAGAACGCTGAAATTGTTCAAAATATGAATCCGAACCCAAGTTTGCTCATGAAAATGGAAGGCAGAATTCAAAATGCTACAGCACTGGGAACAGATACGGACTGTGTTTCTCGTAGTTTTTGTCCCAAACTATCTATTTCAGAAGATCCAGTTTGTGGGTCTGCTCATTGCCAAATTGCAGATTATTGGTCAAAAGAGCTTAATAAGGATACTATTATTGCTTATCAGGCATCGAAGCGTGGTGGTACGCTTCATTGTCATATAACAGGAAATGGGCGAATCAAAATCAGTGGTGAAGCCGTACTGTTTGCGATTTCGGAAATACAGGAATAACATATCTCTTGCAGGATATCTTCAAAATAAATGTAATGTAGAGCTTTTGCAAATGTTTATGACGACAAGAAAAGGAGAGAAGAAATGGCAATAGAAAGCGTAAAAGAATATTTCAAGAAATATGGGCTGGAGGAGAGAATTCAGGAATTTGATGTATCCAGTGCAACAGTGGAGCTGGCCGCCGCAGCACTGCATTGTGAGCCGCAGAGGATAGCAAAGACGCTTTCATTCATGGTAGATGGACACGCGGTGCTGGTGGTGGCAGCCGGGGATGTGAAGATTGACAATCCAAAATATAAGGCGCAGTTTGGAGCTAAGGCAAAGATGCTGTCACCGGAAGAAGTGGAAATGCTGGTAGGTCATGCTGTCGGTGGCGTATGCCCGTTTGCGGTAAATGAGGGTGTGGAAGTGTATCTGGATGTGTCGCTGAAACGCTTTGAAACGGTTTTTCCCGCCTGCGGAAGTTCTAACAGTGCGATAGAGCTTACAATTCCTGAGCTGGAGCAATATTCCGGATATGCGGGATGGGTGGATGTCTGTAAAAGGAAATAGAAAAACTGTTGAATCCAACAGACATTCCATGAGCTATAGAAAAGAAGTAGAATTAAAAGGGCAGGATTAGAAGATGCCGGAATGGAGGTAGACATGAGTGAAATGAAAGATAAGCTGCATACCGGAGAACTATATTTGCCGGGGGATGAAGAAATTATGAAGGAACAGATGGTTTATCAGGATATGCTTTGTGAGTACAACCTGACAAAACCATCCGAGACAAAAAAGCGGGCAGAAATGTTGAAAAAAATGCTTGGTGATTGCGGGGAGAATGTATATATTGAGGCTCCGTTTTATGCAAATTTTGGTGGGCGGCATTGCCATTTTGGGAGTATGGTCTATGCGAATTATCATTTGACCTGTGTAGACGATACGCATATTTATGTGGGTGATTATACCATGCTTGGACCGAATGTAACAATTGCTACAGCAGGGCATCCTGTTTTGCCGGAGCTTCGTGAACAGGTGTATCAATATAATATGCCTGTTCATATCGGAAGAAATTGCTGGATTGGTGCAGGAGCAATCATTATGCCCGGTGTTACGATTGGGGATAACAGTGTCATTGGCGCAGGGAGCATTGTGACGAGGGACATTCCGGCAAATGTAGTTGCCGTGGGAAATCCTTGCAGGGTTATGCGTGAGATTAGCGAGCATGACAGAAGATACTATTATAAGGATAAAGAGATTCCGAAGGATATAGTGATTTGAGGAGGAAGGAAAAGCATCCGGGAAAATATACTTTTTTGCGTTGATTCGTCTGCTGGTGGTGACGAGTCAACGTATTTTTTGTTTGATTTAGCGTGATAGCAGGTCTTTACAAAACAGGAAATAAAAGGCATAATAAGAATATATGAACCGGACGGCATAGGAGGGATATGATGAATGAGGAATTGAATATGTCAGTATCGCCGATTTGCGTGAAGGATGGAAAAAAATATGCCTACATAATGTTTTCAGACAATGTAAGGGTGGCTGAGGGAATTATTCCCGATTGCCGGATAATAAATAACAATGGGTTCTTGGAGGATGAGGTAAGACAATTAGAGGCATATATGGAACGGTGCCTTCCTGAGCTGAAAAGACTTGCTGCAGGACAGAATGCATTTAATGCAATGAGGAAAGAGCAATGACGGATGTGGTAAAGAAATATAGAAGAATAGAAATCAATAAACTAACAATATAATCAGGAAGGAGAGGATGCTTATGTTAAAGGAGTGGAGTAAGGGCGATAAACCGTCAGGTGAAGAGCTGGACAGACGGCTTGACGAGGCCAGGGAAAAGCTGGCGGCGAGGCAAATCGCTGTCAAAGAGAAGAAGCTTCCGGTATTGATATTGCTAGAGGGCTGGGGGGCCGCAGGGAAGGGAAGTGTGCTGGGAAAAATTATCCGCAACATGGACCCACGTTTCTTTAAGGTTGAGGCGATGAAAAGGCCTACAGAAGAGGAGAGGAGAAAACCGTTTTTGTATCGTCATTTTGTCAAGATTCCTGAAGCGGGTAAATTTGTCTTTTTTGATGGCGGTTGGATGGACGAGGTTACTAGGGAATACGTCCGTGGAGGAATGAAAGAAAAACAGTACCATAAGCGTATTCAGAGCGTGCGTAATTTTGAACGGCAGTTGACAGATAACGGCTATCTGGTAATGAAATTCTTTTTTCATATCAGTCAAAAGGAGCAGGCGGAGCGCATTGATTCGCTGATGTCCAATAAAAACACCAAATGGCGTATAGGAGAGGAGGAAATTTGGCAGAATACACACTATGACGAGTATATGCGGGGATATGGACGGTATCTTTTTGACACGGATCAGTCCGGTGCGCCGTGGTACCTTATCGATTCACAGAACAGAAAGTGGGCGGAGCTGCAGGTGCTGGAGACAATGATTAGCGGAATTGATGTTGCATTGCTAAACAGCCGACTGGCAGCACCGATTTTGCAAAATACATTTCCGTTGAAACCGATTCCTAAGCTCTCGGAGATTGCTCTGGAGGATAAGAAGCTGACAGATGAGGAATATCGTAAGGAATTGAAGTCGTGTCAGAAAAGACTCAGAGACCTGCACAATGAATTATATCGCAAAAGAATACCCGTTATCATTGCCTATGAGGGCTGGGATGCCGCCGGAAAGGGCGGGAATATCAAGCGGATTGCATCGGCTTTGGATCCACGCGGTTACGAGGTACATCCTATTGCCAGTCCGGAACCCCATGAAAAGGCAAGACATTATCTGTGGAGATTCTGGAATCGTCTGCCCAAGGATGGGCATATCGCAATTTTTGACCGCACATGGTATGGGCGGGTTATGGTGGAGCGACTGGAAGGATTTTGTAGTGAGAATGATTGGCAGCGGGCATATAACGAGATGAATGAATTTGAAAAGGAGCTGTCGGATTGGGGAGCAGTGGTCATTAAATTCTGGGTACAGATTGACAAAGATACGCAGCTGGAGCGGTTTACTCTTCGCCAGAACACGCCGGAGAAACAGTGGAAGATTACGGATGAGGATTGGAGAAACAGGGAAAAATGGGATATGTACGAGGAAGCTATTGATGAAATGCTGCAAAAAACCAATACAACCTATGCACCGTGGTATGTGCTGGAGTCCAATGATAAAAAGTATGCGCGGATTAAAGCATTGAAGACGGTGATAAAGGAAATTGAGAAAAAGTTATAGCAACCCGTAAATCGCGCTTGCACAATAACAGTTGATATGCTAATATTATAGACATAAACAGATGATAAGTTGCATAATCAATTTGTTTGCGCAGAAAGTGTAATGTTGATGAAAGGAGAAAAGGGATGACCTACGAAGAAGTTTTTGAAAAATTCAAGAATCAGTTTAAGGATACCGATGTGAGTAATGTAAAGGATCATTTGGCGTATCAATTTAATATTACCGGAGAGGGTGAGGGCTCTTTCTATGCAGAGGTAAAGGATGGCAAGTTATCCATCGAACCGTATGAATACTATGATCGTGATGCGGTGTTTATCTGTTCTGCAGATAATCTGTTTAAGATTGTGTCAGGAGAGCTGGATCCTGTCAAGGCGTTTACCTTTGGTAAGCTGAAGGTAGAGGGTAATATAGACAAGGCATTGAAGATTAAGGAGTTACTTTAAAGTCAGTATAATAAGATGGTGAAAAGTCAAAGGGCCGGGAATTGATTCCCGGCCTCTTTTGATGGATATTGTTTCCTATTACATATTACTTTTTTCAAGTGCTTCCAATTTTTTCTTGATTTTATTGGATGAATCCAAAATGGTGGAAACGGAAGCGGCTATCTCCTCAGAGGAAGCAGCCAGATTCTGTGTCCGCTCATTGACGGTAGTGATGATATCCTTCAGCTTATGTGTATCCTCTAATATATTACGGACAGAAGCCAGAATTTTATCTTGACTCTCGTTACTTCTGCGAGCCGTTGCACTGGATTCACCGGCAAGACTGTTGATTTCGGTGGCCACTACTGCAAAGCCTCTGCCTGCCTCTCCGGCTCTTGCAGCCTCTATGCTGGCATTCAGTGCGAGCATATTGGTCTGTGAGGCAATGCTGACAACCTCTTCGTTGTTTTGTGACAATTCATCCATAAAGTTGTTGATTTCATCCATGGAGGAAACCAGATTGCTACAGAATGAAGAGATATTGCTGATGCGGTCAGAAATCTCAGTACTTTCTGCAGTATTCTGCTCATTGCTGGATGCCATGTTGTCCACAGAGTGATACAGGCTGTCAAACTCCTGATTGATGCTCTGGATTGTCTCTAATATCAAATCATGCTGTCTTGCGATTGCTGCCTTGTCGTTTTCCAACTGATTGGCAAGCTGTTCTGCCAGTTCCTTTTCTGTTTCTACTTCCTTCTTTATATAATAGATACAGTTGGTTTTTTTGTTAAAGCCATTAAAGATTGCATCTGCCATTTGGTTGCAGGATTCATAACCGCAGCAGGAGCAGTTGATTGTACGCTCCTCAGAGGTAAATTTCTTCATGTCGTTGAAGATAGCCTCCCGCTGTGCACTGGTTGGATGGTTATATGTACACTGTGCGGAACGGTCTGTATATTTACGCAAATAATCGTTCAAATTCAAGTTGGCAAATTGCTTGTTTAACTGCTTCATCCGCTTTGCAGGAGAAAGCTTCTTTGACCAGGCACTCTTTAAACTGTTGTTCTTGGAGGCCTCACGGATTTCCAGCAGATTACACAGCGGATCGTCGGACTCACTCTTTTCTGCTTCACATCCGGTTCCGTATATACATCCAGACGAACAGTTCAAGGCATCGACGAACAGATAAGGGGTCCTTGATTTGGCAATGCGTTCCTTGTTCTGCTCCAGATAGTGGTACATATGCTTTTCGCCTTCCATCTGGCGGATAAATACACTTTCGCCCAGGAGCCAGTAGACATTTTCCTTAAGTCCACCTGGCATTGGATAAATAGAACCTAAGCCGTACTCGATTTCATCGGATTGCAGAGCGCCGGAGATATGGTTCTCACGGACGTATTTCATCAAATGATCAAAGGTTACGTTGTAGGAAACGTATCCCTTGTTATTTGGATCATCAATTTCCATTTTCTTAGCAATACATGGACTGATAAACGCAAGCTTATCTGAAATGTGCATCTCTTTCTTGGCATAAATTGCAGCACACATCATAGGGCTCTGCACAGGAAACAGCTTGGGAAGCAGTTCCGGAAGGTTTCGCTCTATATATCCGACAACAGCAGGACATGGCTGTGAAATGCCGCCAAGATAATTATTTTGTTGAATATAGTTAATATAACCCCAGGTAGTGATATCGGCACCGAAAGAAACGCTGATAAAACGTTTCACTCCTAATTGCTTTAAGCCGCCTAGTACAGATTCATACTCCTTGGGATAATTCGCCTTAAATGCCGGTGCGATTAAGACGGAAATAGATTCGCCCTTTTTCAAATCGGCAAAAAAACGTTCGGTGTCATCTCGGAATTCTCTCGCTCCGTGTTCGCATACATCAAAGCATGCACCGCAGGCAACACAGCGGTCACCATCTACTTCGATTCGGTTGGCACCGTCTACCTCTGTAGACACACAGGCGCCAATGCAACTACAAACACTGATGCATTTATTACATCCGATGCATTTGTCATTGGTGAATACTAATTGTTCTCCTTGGTTCTTCATGCAATCCTCTCCTTCTAAAAATCATCTGCCCCTATAATATAATAAAATTAAGAGCAAGTCAATCTTCAACTTTTGTCAATTTATCGCAGGTGGCGGTCTTCGTATATGACTGAGAAAATTTTAAGAAAAATTAGATAAAAATAAATTAAGTAAATTAAAGTAAATTACTTGAAGTTTTTGTTTAACTGATATATAATTTATAAAAGTAAATGACGGCGCATAAAGGTAGTGTAAAGTAGATTTTGCAGAGCAAAATTGGTTACAAAGATGGAAGGATAAATAGTATGATGGAATATCAAATGGACGAGCAAAATGAAAAGATGTTGCAGTGGGAAGGTCGTATATTAAAGCAGGACGGAATCTGCTATTTGGGTTATACGAATTCTGCGCTTACCGTGCAGGTAATGGGAAGCCGGCTGGAGATGTATCTGCTTACCGGGGAGAATGAGGAGGTAAATCAACCGGGGCTCCGTATTTATGTGGACGGAGTGAAGGCTTCGGAAATCGTACTAAAGGAGAGAGAAGGCTGGTATACTATATGTGACCTGGATACAAAAAGTATACACGAGGTGTGTATGGTAAAAATAACAGAGGCGGCAATGTCCTATGTGGGTCTTAAGGAGATTCGAGTGACAGATGGTGAGCTTTACCCGATAAACCAAGAGGATGATAGGGTGAAGGTGGAATTTATCGGAGATTCCATCACCTGCGGCTATGGTGTCCACGGGAAGCCGGAGAGCGAGTATACCATCAGGGAAGAGGATGGGGAATGCTGTTATGCCTCGTTTATGGCCAAGGAAATGAATTGGAATGCCCATTGGATATCTGCTTCCGGATATGGAATGTATGTGGAATATACGGGTGACCCGGAGAATAATGTGCCGAAGCTGTATCCGTATGTGAACTGGTTTGTAAATCCTGACGTTAAGCAGGATATGAAGGAATTTGAACCCAAATATATTTTTGTAAATCTAGGGACTAACGATTCCGGACATCTGGATAAGACGGAGATAAGGGAAGGTTTTTTAAAGGCATACGAGGAATTTTTGAAGCTGCTTAGGACATGTCACCCTGAATCGGTGATTGTGTGTGTTCTAGGGACCCTGTGTGAGGAAGTATTTCCCTATGTAGAGCAGGTGGTGGATACAGTGAAGCAGCAGGGCATGAAGAATGTATATGCTTTTGAACTTCCCTATCATAATGTGGAGTTGGATGGGATGGCTTCTATGCATCCATCGGAGACGACACATAAAAAGGATGCGGAAAGGATACTTGCCTTTATGCGAGGTGAGGGGATTTTGTGAAGGGATGCCAAGAATATAGACTGCTGAAGAGGAGTGTGTGAAAGATGGTAAGAAAACAGGTGACAATGAAAGATGTGGCAACGGAATTGGACGTGAGTATTGTTACTGTCTCAAAGGCATTGGCAGGCAAAGAGGGTGTCAGTGAGTCCTTGCGGGAAAAAATTATCAGTAAGGCGAATGAGCTGGGCTATGTCTTCAAAAGCAGTAAAAAGCAGGAAGAACGAGGGAGCCTGAATATAGCACTGCTGATTTCGGAGCGTTTTATTGATGACGGGGATTCTTTTTACTTTAAAATATATCAAAAAATAATTATGAGGCTGTCAGAGAAAGGCTTTATTGGTATCTTGGAAATTGTGCGCAGTGAAGATGAGAATAAGGGGATCCTTCCCAATGTTGTGCATATGGATTCAGTGGAACAGGTTATTGTCATTGGAGAGATGAAGACGGCTTTTTTGGAACAGCTGACAGAAACCGGATTGGGTATCGTGTTTTTTGATTTTGAGAATGAAGAGTTTGATGTGGACTGCGTGATAGGGGATAGCTCCAATGGAGGTTTTTTGCTGACACGTTATCTGGTTAAGCATGGCTACAAGCGGATAGGCTTTGTGGGAGACTATAAGAGCACCAGAAGTATTCTGGACCGCTATATGGGATACCGCAAGTATCTGATTGCCAAAGACCAGAGCTTTAATGAGGAATGGACTGTTTTTGACCGTGATGAAAAAGGGAAAATCAAGGAACTGATACTTCCAAAGGAGATGCCGGAGGCTTTTGTCTGCAACTGTGATGTGGTAGCGTATCGGTTGATTGATACACTGAAAAAAGCGGGTTATTCCGTTCCTGAAGATATTGCGGTGGTGGGATATGACGATTATGCGGACCGGATTCCGGAGGGGGTTGAGCTTACAACATACCGGGTGAATACGGATGAGATGATTCGTCAGTGCATACACATTGTAGAGCGCCGTGTGCGTAACCGGCATTACCGTCGGGGTACTACAGTAATTTATGGTGATTTGATTGAGAGAAAAACAGTTAAAATTATTTGAATTAGAGTGTTGCATAATTTAG
Source organism: uncultured Clostridium sp. (assembly GCA_947178475.1). Lineage (GTDB taxonomy): Bacteria > Bacillota > Clostridia > Lachnospirales > Lachnospiraceae > CAG-590. The sequence goes on from CAMWYM010000053.1 coordinate 9,028, forward strand.
CTAAATGTGATATTATTCTGTTAGCTTAATTTAACTAAATATGGATAAATTACAATAATTTGTAAGAGGAGGGTATTATGTCTAAAGTAAATTTTATCGATGAAAGTGTACTGCCAAATATTCCATGGCAGGACAAGCCGGAGAAGATGGGGGATGCGCCTGTCTGGAGATATTCAGAGAATCCGGTGATTGGAAGAAATCCTTTGAAAAATGTTGCAAGGATTTTCAACTCAGCGGTTATGCCGTATGAAGGTAAATTTATTGGTGTATTCCGAGGCGAGCAGGTGAACGGAATTCCGTATATTTATCTTGGACACAGCGAGGATGCGATTCACTGGCAGTTTGATGAGGAAAAGATTCCTTTTGAGGATGAGAATGGTAAACCGTTTATGCCAAAATATGCCTATGACCCTCGGCTGGTTAAAGTAGAAGATACTTATTATATCATGTGGTGTACCGATTTTTATGGTGCGGCAATTGGTATGGCGAAGACCACAGATTTTAAGAAGTTTGTACGGATTGAGAATCCGTTTATTCCGTTTAACCGGAATGCGGTTCTGTTCCCGAGAAAGATTAACGGCAATTTTGTTATGCTGTCGAGACCGAGTGACAGTGGACATACACCTTTTGGAGATATTTTCTTAAGTGAGAGCCCGGATATGACCTATTGGGGCAAGCACAGACATGTGATGGGCAAAGGCTCTGAATGGTGGGAGTCGGTTAAGATTGGCGGAGGCGCTGCTCCGATTGAGACTACAGAGGGCTGGCTGTTGTTCTATCACGGTGTAAGCAGCACCTGTAACGGATTTGTATATAGTATTGGCGGTGCAATTCTTGATATTGACAATCCATCGATTGTAAAGTATAGATGTGAGAATTATCTGTTGACTCCAGAGGAGTGGTATGAGGAGAGAGGCTTTGTTCCGAATGTATGCTTCCCATGCGCAACACTTCAGGATGCGGCAACGGGAAGAATCGCAATTTATTATGGTGCGGCTGACAGCTATGTAGGTCTTGCATTTACACAGTTGGATGAGATTGTTGATTATATTAAAGAGCACAGTGTTTTGACTGAGCAGGATACAGAAATAGGTATCCGCTAGAACTGATGAAAGAAGGATGAGACTCTGCCTGTTCCCCTCCCTTTGCGGGCAGCTCCTCCTTTTTTTGTATTTTTTGGTATAAGGAGATTTGCTATGGTAGTTGAGGAAGTTAAGAAAGAATTTAAAGAGCATGTAATCCCGTTCTGGCAAGGGATGATGGATAAAGAGAACGGAGGCTATTACGGTTTTTTGGATTATGACCTGAATCTGGACAAGAAGGCAGAAAAGGGTTGTATTTTGAATAGTAGAATTTTATGGTTTTTTACAAATGCATATGTGACATACAAGGATGAGAGCTATCTTGAATATGCGGCGCATGCATATAACTTTTTAAAAGAAGCATGTCTGGACCGGGAGTATGGTGGAGTGTACTGGTCGCTGAACTATGATGGAACGGTTTGTGACAGTACAAAGCATACTTATAATCAGGCATTTTCCATTTATGCATTATCCTCCTATTACGGAGTGACAGGTGATGCGGAGGTAAGAGATTTGGCGATGTCCATTTTTTCGTTGATTGAGGAGAAATGTAAGGACAGTAAGGGATATCTTGAAGCGTTTACCAGAGACTTTAAGCCGGAATCCAACGAAAAGCTTTCGGAGAACGGTGTGGAGGCTACCAGAACAATGAATACCCTGCTTCATGTTTTTGAGGCGTATACAGAACTGTATCGTGTGACAAAGGAAGCCAAGGTGGGTGACTGCCTTCGGTACATTCTGGATTTGTTTGCCGATAAGATGTTCAATCCTAAGCTTGGACGGCAGGAGGTATTTTTTGATGATGAGTATAATTCGCTGATTGATTTATACTCCTATGGTCACGACATTGAAACAGCATGGCTAATTGACCGGGGCTTGGAGGTTCTGGAAGATGAGGAATATACGAAGAAGCTGACTCCGATTACGGAAACGCTTACCGCACAGGTTTATAAGGAAGCCTTCGACGGCTGTTCTATGCCGGCGGAGTGCTGTAAGGGTGTAGTGGAAGAGAGCCGCATCTGGTGGGTGCAGGCTGAGGCTATTGTAGGCTTCTATAACGGATACCAGAAAAATCCGGAAAAGGTAGAATACATCAAAACAGTAAGAGCTATTTGGGAGTATATCAAAAATCATATGATTGACAGACGTGAGGGTTCAGAGTGGTTCTGGGAGGTAGATATTAGTGGTAATCCTTCCAGCAGGAAGCCCATTGTGGAGCCTTGGAAATGTCCGTATCACACAGGGAGAATGTGTTTTGAATTAGTGAGGAGAAAAGCAGATGTTTAAAGAGAGATATGAAAAACAGTTATCACGTTACAATGAGACAATAAATAAAAAGAATGTTAAAACAGATTTTTATAACGGTATCTATGACCGGTGGGAAAATCCGGTGTTGACCAGAGACCATATTCCACTTATCTGGAAATATGACATGAATCCGGAAACAAACCCGTTCTTTATGGAAAGACTGGGTGTGAATGCCGCATTTAATGCCGGTGCAATTTATCTGGATGGTAAATATTATCTAGTGGCAAGAGTTGAGGGAAATGACAGGAAGTCCTTCTTTGGTGTGGCAGTCAGTGACAGCGGTGTAGATGGCTTTAAATTCATGGATTATCCGATTCTGCTGGAGGATATGTATCCGGAGGAAACTAATGTATATGATATGAGACTGACTAAGCATGAGGACGGATACATATATGGCGTGTTCTGCTCCGAGAGCAAGGATACCTCCAGCAATGACTTGTCTGCGGCGGTGGCAGCAGCGGGAATCGTCAGGACAAAGGATATGGTGAATTGGGAGCGGCTTCCCAATCTAAAGACGCTGCGTTCACCACAGCAACGCAATGTAGTGCTGCATCCGGAGTTTGTAGACGGTAAATATGCATTTTATACCCGTCCGATGGATGCGTTCATTGATACTGGTTCCGGTGGCGGAATTGGGTTCGGATTGTGTGATGATATAACCAATGCGGTTATTGATGAGGAGATTATTACCAGCAAGAGAAAATATCACACAATTACCGAAGCAAAGAATGGCGCTGGCGCAGTGCCGATTCGTACGGATAAAGGTTTCATCCATATTGCTCATGGTGTTAGAAATACAGCTGATGGGCTTCGCTATGTGGTATATGCATTTGCAACAGATTTAAATGATCCCAAAAAAGTGATAGCAGAGCCCTCTGGCTTTTTAATTGCGCCATTAGGTGGAGAACGTGTGGGGGATGTGAGTAATGTTGTATTTACCAACGGAGCCATTGTAAATGATAAGAATGAAGTATTCATCTATTATGCATCTTCTGATACGAGGCTGCATGTTGCTACTACTACTATTGACCAGCTTGTAGACTATGTGTTTAATACACCGACAGACCCACTGCGTTCTGTTTTATGTGTAAAGCAGCGTACAGAATTTATCAAGAAGAATCTGGAATATCTGGATTCGTTGAAGTAAGCAGTTACCCCGAAAGTAAGAAAAGGAGGCGGGTTATGAAGGCGGCTGGTATTTTTTCTGATAATATGATTTTGCTGCGTGACAAAGAGGTGTGCGTGTTTGGAACCGGTGAAAATCAGGAGAAGGTTCAGGTTGAGATAGACGGACTTAAGGCAGAGACTGAGGTAGAAAACGGAGAATGGCAGGTAATGCTTCCACCCCACTGTGCAGGCGGTCCTTTTGAGATGAAAATTACCGGAACAGGTGATGAACTGGTGATTTCTAATGTAATGTATGGCGAGGTATGGTTTGCTGGAGGGCAGTCCAATATGGAGCTGGAGGTGCAGAATGCCGAAGGTGGAGAAAAAGAGCTGGCAGAGGCAGATTATGCGGATATTCGTCATTATAATGTGATAAAAGCGCCGGTTGTTGATGACGAGATGCTGGCGGAGGAGGCGTCAAGACACTGGCATTCATGCCAGAATGGTGATTTCCGGGAAATGTCGGCAGTTGCATACTTTTTTGCGGTGAAAACCTATGAACAGTTGAAGGTGCCTATTGGGATTGTAGACTGTTATCAAGGCGGAACCTCCATTACCTGCTGGCTCAGCGAGGAAAATGTGCGTTCACTTCCGGAAGGAAAGCCCTATGTGGAGGAGTATGAGAAGGTTATTGCCAATCAGACCGAGGAGGAGTACGACCAGGCTTTGATAGAATATAATGAACGCCTGGCGGATTATAACAGGCGTGCGGATGAATGTAAAAAGAAAAATCCGGATATCACTATGGAGGAATTAAACGAGAAGGCGGGGTTGTTTCCTTGGCCGCCTCCGATGGGACGTAAGTCATTATACAGACCATACGGATTGTATTATACGATGGTGCAGCGGGTTGCTCCCTATACCGTACGGGGTTTTCTCTATTATCAGGGTGAGGAAGATGCGGCAAAGACAGAGCATTATGAGAATATGCTGATGACGTTGATCAAACAGTTCCGTGAGGATTGGAATGATACGACACTTCCGTTTATGATTGTACAGCTTCCGATGTTTATTGAGAAGAATGTAGAGGATGATTATACTTGGCCCAGACTGCGGATGGCACAGGAATACACCAGCAATCTGATTCCCTATACGGGACTTACGGTATTGCTTGATTTGGGCGAATACGACAACATTCATCCTATCGATAAGAAAACGCCGGGAACACGTCTGGCACTGCAGGTTTTGGAAAAGGTGTATAAGGAGCCGATTCAGGGCAGTGCAATGTTTTTCCGTTTTGCGGAGCCAGTGAAGAACGAGCTTTGCCTGAGCTTTGCGAACACATATGGAAAGATACAGATATTGAATAATCAGCTTGAGGATATCCAGGGGATTGAGTCAGAGGGTATGCCGGCGGGATTTGAAATTTCGAGTGACGGAGAAGACTGGCTGCCGGCCAGTGCGGTAATCAGAAAGGAACAGATTATCGTCTGGAACGGGAAGATTGCAGAGCCGGCTTATATCAGATACGGATATTTTAATTATGGTAAGGTAAATGTATATAATGGAGCAGGCTTGCCGTTGGCACCATTTAGTGAGCAGGTATAAAGGAGGAACGGTATGGACTACAGAAAGATATATGAAAACTGGTTAGAGGATGACTATTTTGATGAGCAGACAAAAGAGGAGCTGAGAGGTATTGCGGCTGATGATAAGGAGATAGAGGACCGCTTTTACCGGGAGCTGGAGTTTGGAACAGGGGGACTCCGGGGCGTGATCGGTGCGGGAACAAACCGCATGAATATCTATACGGTACGGAAGGCAACTCAGGGACTTGCCAATTATGTGATTAAATCAAACGGACAGGAAAAGGGTGTTGCCATTGCCTATGATTCCAGAAGAATGTCTCCGGAGTTTGCAAAAGAGGCTGCTCTTTGCCTGAATTCTAATGGCATTAAGACTTATATTTTTCAAAGTCTGCGGCCGACACCGGAGTTGTCTTTTGCAGTGAGAGAGCTGGGCTGCATTGCCGGGATTGTGATTACAGCCAGCCATAATCCGGCTGAGTATAACGGATATAAGGTATATTGGGAGGATGGTGCTCAGATTACGCCTCCACACGATAAGAATATATTGGCAGAGGTTGCAGCGGTGACTGGCTATGATCAGGTATCTACAATGAAAGAGGAAGAGGCAGTAAAAAGCGGCCTTTTTCATGTCATTGATGAAGGTCTTGACGACCGCTATATGGAGGAGCTGAAAAAGCAGAGTATTCATCCTGAAATTATTGAGAAGATGGCAGAGGACATTAAGATTGTCTATACGCCGCTTCACGGTACAGGTAATCTTCCGGTCCGCAGAGTGCTGAAGGAGCTGGGCTTTAAGCAGGTTTATGTGGTGGAGGAGCAGGAGAAGCCGGATGGTAATTTTCCTACCGTTCCGTATCCTAATCCGGAGGACCCGAAAGCGTTTGCACTGGCACTTAAGCTGGCTGAGAAGGTGGATGCGGATATTGTCCTGGCGACAGATCCGGACGCAGATCGTCTGGGAGTCTATGCAAAGGATACAAAGACAGGTCAATATGTAAGCTTTACCGGTAACATGTCCGGTATGCTGATTGCGGAATATATCTTAAGAGAGCGGAAAGCTACAGGAACCCTTCCAGATAATGCGGCATTGGTAAAGACGATTGTTACGACCAATATGGCAGATGTATTGTGCAAGGCATATGATGTGAAGTTGATTGAGGTGCTGACAGGCTTTAAATTTATTGGTGAACAGATTAAATTGTTTGAAGAGAATGACAGTTACTCTTATGTGTTTGGTCTGGAGGAAAGCTATGGCTGCCTGGCGGGAACCTATGCAAGAGATAAAGATGCCTGTGTGGCTGTTATGATGCTTTGTGAAGTGGCAGCGGCCTATAAGGCTCAGGGGAAGACCCTGTGGGATGGCATGCTTGAAATTTATGAGAAATACGGATATTTCCGTGAGGGCTTAGAGACGATAACCATGAAGGGGATTACCGGAGCAGAGCAGATTAAGGCGATTATGGAGAAGCTTCGCAACAATCCGCCGGCAGTTATCGGCGGAGTGAAGGTAAAAGAGTTCAGAGATTACCAGTCCTCTGTTGCAAAGAATTTAGAAAACGGTGAGGAGAAGGCGATTACCTTGCCTAAGTCCAATGTTTTGTATTTTGATATGGACGAGAATTACTGGTGCTGTGCAAGACCTTCAGGAACAGAGCCGAAGATTAAGTTCTATATCGGTGTGAAGGGAACGAGCTTAGAGGATTCTGATGAACGTCTTAAAAAGACTGTCGCAGATTTGATGAGTATGATTGAAGCGTAATTGCGAAACTTAAGTTTTTCAAGACGTCCGTTGTATAATATAGACAAATCAACGCAGGCACGAGCACAAGGCATGCCGGTCTACTAGGCTCGGAAGGGCCTCGCCAAGTAGGGCGGGATTGTGTTGCTTGTTGCTCGCAACGGTGCTAAGCAGTGTAACTAAGTGGGCAAGTGTACTTTCGTACTAGGCTTGAAAACACCTCGCCAAGTACGGGGTGCAAGCACCTGCTTATGATATTGTCTGTAATTAATAATTAAGTTTTTAAAATAAAAATAATTTGTGAGGAAGAGAGCATGGATTTATTATTTTTGAAGCCTGTATTCAAGCAGATGATTTGGGGCGGTAACCGGATGAGAACTGAGTATGGCTATGACATTCCGGGGAATGATACCGGTGAGTGCTGGGCAATCAGTGCACATCCCAATGGGGACGGCGAGATAGCAAATGGTGAATATTCAGGAATGAAGTTGAGCGAGCTTTTTGATAAGCACAGGGAACTGTTTGGTAATATTCCGGGAGAGAAATTCCCCCTTCTTACCAAGATAATTGACGCGAAGGGAGACCTAAGCATTCAGGTGCATCCAGATGATACCTATGCTGCTGAGCATGAAAACGGCTCGTTGGGGAAAATGGAGTGCTGGTATATCTTAGACTGTGATAAGGATGCCACCATTATTATAGGACATAATGCAAAGGATCGGCAGGAGTTAGAGGATATGATAAGCAATAAACGCTGGTCAGAATTTATACGGGAAATTCCTATTAAAAAGGGAGATTTCTTCCAGATTAATCCGGGTTGTGTGCATGCGATTAAAGGTGGAACGATGATTCTTGAAACACAGCAGAACAGTGATATTACATACAGAGTATATGATTACGACAGGCTGCAAAATGGTAAGCCTCGGGAACTCCATGTGAAGCAAAGTATTGATGTGATTAAGGTACCCTTTGAACCTGCTGCGCTGGGGACAGGAGAGCAACAGTCGGTGAATGCATGGTTTGAACAGCTGATAACCTGTGAGTACTACACGGTATGGAAGGCAGACCTGAAGGGTGAGGAAACTCTGGTTCGGGACCAGAAATTCCTTCTTGCTTCTGTTATAGAAGGCAGTGCGTCCATCGACGGAACGCCTGTTGAGAAGGGAGACCATTTTATTATTCCGGCGGGAATGAAAGACATGAAAGTGGAAGGGGAAGCTTCCTTTATCTTCTCGGCTGTGGCAAAATAGAAAGATTTTAACAGCTGCAAAGCCTTGCGGCTGAAGACGAATATGACTTGGGAAAGGAAGGAGGGTAGCAGAAGTATTTAGGAATACTGGAAATGTAGACAGATTAGGAGGATATTTTATGAGAATGAAGGCGATTAAAAAGAAGCTCGTTGCATTAGGTTTAGCAACGGCTATGACACTCTCGGTGATAACGGTTCCTTATACCGGGGGATATGTGCAGGCTGCAGAGAGCAAGGAGCCTATCTGGGAATCAAGTGAGGATATCGTATTTGATACAGAAAAGGATGCTGCTTGGACAGACACTACGATGGCTGATTCATTGGAATATGCTTTAGGAACGAGTGTAAGGGTTACTGCCAAGATTACAGTTGACGGAGATACCAGTAAACTGGATGGACAAGAGGACACGGAAAATAAAGGAAACTGGAATCAGATTCAGATTATCAGTGTGCTAAAGGCGGGAAGCTTATACACACAGGCACCAACAGTTGATTTGAAGACAGAGAATTTCACAGATGGAGTTGCAGAGGTTGAATTTACGGGATATGCTACACCTGATGAAGCCAAAACAGCCCTTTCGGGCAATCTGTCAGAGGTTATTTTTAAATATAACGCACATAATTATCAGGGCAATATTACTATTAGTGATGTAAAAGTATATACTGAGACTGTAGAAGAAGGTGTGTTGTGGTCGGCAGATGATGCAGAAACTAATGAAGTTGAATTTGGAGAAACAGAAGATTGGGATACATGGGATAATACGTTAAAAGCTAATTTCGTTGGTAATAATAAGGAAATTCCAAAGGAAGCTACATTGAAATTTACGATGACAGTGGATAAAACTGCTTATGAAACATTAGGCGAAACAGGATATATCAAAATGCAGGCAGTTTTCTTTACTGCGAAGGATGACTGGGATACGGTTGTAAAGTTAGGCTGGCCGATACATAAGGCTTCAGCGTTTACTATGAATGATGACGGTACATATAGCACGCAAGTTGAGATGCCTTTTGAAAAAGAGGTTACAACTTTTCAGTCTGTATTAATACAGTGTGTAGGAACTTTATTTACTGGTAAAGCGACAATCTCTGATTTATCAATTACCAAACCAGAAGCAGGAGACGTTGTTCTAACACCACAGGAGCCAACAGTTGTAGCTGATTTTGAAACAGGCATAGATGGCTGGGCTGGGGAAGCAGGTTACGATTATTCTCATGGCAAGGCAGATCCGTCTGTTGCAGATGGAAAGGCAAATGAAGCTGCAGAGGCTGCATGGGATGAGGACTCACAGAGCCTTAAGATGACAGTAGACTATTCAAAGGATACTGCTACGGGCTGGAGTGAGGCGAAGGTAAAGGGAACATTTGATGCAGTGGCTGTTAGCAACTACAATCTTGTGAGCTTTACTTTGCGTTATCCATCTGATATGGAGACAGTCAGAACCAAATTATTTATGAGTGATACAACAGGGGAAGTAGAAGTGTTGAATAGTGAAGGTTCCTTCCGCTCAAAAACTGTAAAGGATTTGGGAGATGGCTGGTCAACGGTAATGATAAGAGGTGAATTTAAGCCAAAGGATGTGAAAGTTGACAATCTTACGATTGGCATTGTAGGACCATATGCTGCATTAAAGAATGTGTATATTGATGATGTAACAATTGGTCAGCTGGATGCATCAGAGGATTATGTAGAGATAACAGAAGAAGTGAAGGAGAATGGCGATAAAGCAGATATCACCAAAATGGCAAAGTCAGTTAAATTAGTAGATGCTGAGGCTACGGCAGCAACAAAGGCATTGGCAGCATATCTAGCTGGTTTGCAGGCGAGTGATCAGGTGCTCTTCGGTCATCAGAATTCTAGCTTCCGTTCGGTAAGAGACAATGGTGTTACATCTGATATTAAAGATATTACCGGTTCAGAAGCTGGTTTGTTTGGTATTGATACGTTAGCTCTTGCTGGTAACGAGGTTTCTAAGAAAACAAGAGAAGAGGCACTGGAGGCATCTATTGCAGCAACGAAAAAGGCATATAACGGAGGTTCTATTATCACGTTATCTTGCCATATGCCAAACTTTACAAACAGTAAAATTAAGGCAACTGATGATGAAAAATATCCATATGATTTTACAGGCTGTGATTTCTCTGAATCCAAGGATTTGACACCATGTGCAGATTACATTTTAGAGGGCGGGGAATATAATCCGCAGTTCAATGCATATCTGGATATCATTGCTGATTATGCATTAGCTTTGCAGAAGGATGGTATTCCTGTATTATTCCGTCCGTTCCATGAGAATAGTGGTGGCTGGTTCTGGTGGGGTACCTCTACCAGTGTAGAATCCTATAAAGCAATGTGGAGATACATGGTAAACTATCTGCAGGATAAAGGAGTACATAATTTCTTGTATGTATATTCTCCAAACGGTCCATTTACCAGTTCAAATGTATATTTGGAAAGATGGCCAGGAGATGCATATGTAGATGTGATTGGTTTTGATTACTATGATGATTATGCAAATGTTGATGTATACACAGGAGATAATTTCTTTGAAGCGTTAGCTGCGAGCTGTCAGGTGGTAGCTGGAATTGCAGAGGAGAAAGACAAAATTCCTGCAATTGCAGAGACTGGTATCCGCATAACCGGAGCTGGTAAAGATAGTTTGATGGTAACAGGTAATCCTACAACAGGTCATGACTGGTACAATAAGGTGATAAATACAGCTGTAGAAAATGGTATTCCATACTTCCTGTTATGGGCAAACTTTGACAGTGGTAATTTCTTTGTTCCATTTAAATATAATGATACTTTGGGACAAGAAATGATTAATGAATTCATTTCTTCTTATAATAATGAGAAGTCAATCTTTGGTAATGGAACGAACTTCTATACTACAGGTGATAATGGAGCAGCAGATGCAGCGATAAGTAAGGCGGGATCTGTTACATTGACCGGCTATAGTACAGAAGTGACAGGTTATATGATTGCACCAAAGGATTATGCAGTTATTAAAGAAGCATACAGTTTAAAAGCATCCGTTAAGAATGCAAAAAAGGTAAGCTTTGAAATTCGGACGGCAGAGGCTGCTGAACCACTGACGATTGATGCAAAGAAGGCTGAAAGTGGTAATGTTTATACAGCTGATTTGACGGACGCAATTCTTGCAGGCATTGAACAAACCAGTACGGGTATTGTTAAGCTGATAGCGGATGGGCAGACATTGGGGCAGGCTAAATTCATTAACTTTAATAAAGAAGCAGATGTAATGCCGCAATATATCATTGATAATTTTGAGTATTATTACGGCAGTGACGGACTGCTACAGAGTAAGTGGGGTTCTGCTAATACAGCAGCAGGCTGCAGTGCAACCATAGCATTAAGTGATACTAAAGTAGAGGGAGATTATAGCGGTGCATTTTCATATGAACTTGCATACAAGGGAAGTGAAGTTTGGGCCGGTGGTCTTGGAAGAGTATTTGATGCTGATAAGACAGATTTCTCTGAATATAATGCTATTTCTATGTGGGTGAAACCAGATGGAAACGGACAAAAGATGGTTATTCAGTTAAATGATAACTATGAAGCATATTTAACAGAGTTTGTAAAAGGAACAAAGGCGCAGTATGTAACAATCCCGTTCAGTAAATTTATTAAGAAGGGTGGAACTGAGACAGTTGATCCGTCAAACCTTACGAGTTTCAAGCTATGGTGCAACTCTGTGCCAGATAACTATACTGGTGACAAAGATGATAAAGGAAATTATACAGTTTCAGGAACAATCCTGTTTGATGATATCAAGGCAGTTGAGATTAGCGAGGAAGACCTTGAAAAGGTAAATGAGAACGGGCTGATTATCTCAGATGAAGCATTGAAGGATTTATCCAATGAAAAGAGAGCCGATAAGAAAGCAGCAGCA
>CAMWYM010000054.1 GCA_947178475.1 uncultured Clostridium sp.
ATCCTATACCCTGCAAAATTTCCTCCTGCATCTGCTCCATTCTCTCCTGTTCCCTGTCGGTAACATGGTCATAGCCAAATAGATGAAGCATACTATGGGCAAGCAAAAAGGCAAATTCCCTTTTGATACTATGGTTAAATTCTTCAGCCTGTGTTACTACTTTTTCTAAGGAAATCATAATATCGCCCAGTATAAGCTCACCGCTATCCGCATCAAAATTTGAAGGAACATCCTTTTCAACAACAGAAAAATCTCCCTCTCTTTCAAATTCTATCATCGGAAAAGACAGAACATCCGTAGGCATGTCCATATTTCTCATCTGCTTGTTAATTCTCTGTATGCCGGTGTTGTCCGACAACAAAATATTAATCTCACATTCATAGGGACAGTCCGCATAATCCAACGCTGCACAGATTACCTGCCTTGCTATTTGCTCATACTCAATGCCGATATCAAGAGCTGTTTCTTTTTCTAATAGAATTGTCATATTACCCTCTTCTTATTCGTCCATAGTAATAAAAGCCTTGTCCATTATAAACGATAAATGCTGATAAATCAAGACAGATACCGCTATTTCTGCACAGAAGCCTTAGATGATGAATGATTTCCTTTTTTGGTATATTTTGACTCATAATCATCGTATGCCTTTACAATGCGTTGCACAAGTGGGTGCCGTACTACATCCTGGCTTGTCAGATGACAGACGGCAATATCTTCCACATTCTTCAGTACTCGCAGTGCCACATCCAGACCACTTATCGCATCCTTTGGTATATCCTTCTGGGATAAATCTCCGGTAATAATTGCCTTTGAGCCAAAGCCTATACGGGTTAAAAACATCTTCATCTGCGCCGGTGTGGTATTTTGCGCCTCATCAAGCACAATAAAGGCATTGTCCAGGGTTCGTCCTCTCATATAAGCTAAAGGAGCCACCTCAATCAGTCCCTTTTCCATATTTTTCAAAAAACTGTCTGCTCCCATAATCTCATAAAGGGCATCATACAACGGTCTTAAATAGGGGTCTACCTTGCTCTGTAAATCTCCCGGCAAAAAGCCCAGCTTTTCTCCTGCCTCAATAGCAGGTCTGGTCAGAATAATGCGGTTTATCTCCTCATTTTTAAATGCAGTGATCGCCTTTGCCATAGCAAGATACGTCTTTCCCGTTCCCGCTGGTCCTACGCCAAATACCACCATATGTCTGTCAATGGCCTCCAAATACTGTCTTTGTCCGATGGTCTTTGCTTTTACGGGTTTTCCGTGGACTGTATGACAGACAATATCCTTATCCAGCTCCACCATCTCTTTGGTTTGACTGTGCTCAGACAAAGAAATAGCATAATTTACATTCTGTTCGGTTATCTGGGTGCCTCTTTGTGCCAAGGTAATCAGAGATTTTATAATATCAACCGTCCGTTTCACTGCCATCTCCGGTCCCATTATCTTTAACTGGTCATCCCGCATAATGACCGCTACCCGCAATTCCTTCTCAATCCGTTTGATATGACTGTCAAACTCACCGAAAACATTGGCGGCGCAATCTGCCGGAATTGTAATATTTTTCTCACAGGTACTCATGAAATTCTCCTTGTATTAATCCTTCTTCTCCTTATGTTTACCGGAGGAGGATTGTAATATCGCAATGGGTTCATTTTTGACTATCGTTCCCTTTGCCGTCATCCTGCCATTGCTCTTTTCTATTGTAACATTATTTTCAATGATTTCTACCCCTTTTTGCTCAAAATCCTGTAATTTTTTTTGAAGCCGCTCCTCTAGTATTTTTTTCGCCTCTTTATCACTGTATTCTGCCTTCTTTAATTGATAGGGTGTGCGTTTCACCGTTTTGTATCCAAAGGGCAAATAGAAATTATCCAAAATTTTTGCTTTATGAATCTGGGTATAGCTGTCAAAATTTTCGGCATCGATTTTTGGAATATACGGAGTCAGACAGTAATCCAGAAAATAAAAGGTAATATGAGTCTTAGGTGTTCCTTGATACTCCTTTTCATAATACGCTATATCCACATAATCCTCATAGCCTTCAGTGGTCACTCCGTACACATCACCGTCCGCAGCAATATGGCTGGTCTCCATGATCTCATTGTTATCATCATATATATATATGGTACCGGAAATCAGAATATCGCCCTTTTTCACCGTGTCCTTTACCTTGACCACCGGCGTTCCCTGTCTCGTAATCATTTTAATAATTTGGGCGTCTTTAGCCGCTACCATATCTCCTGTCACGTCCGAATCCTTTTGCATTTTGGGAGCCATTCCCTCTTCTAAATATACCGTCAGTCCGGTTCCTTTTAGCTCACAGCTTATCCATGAAATCTCATCATACTGCTTTCTAAGCGCCGTCTCCAATTCCGAACAATTGATTTTTGCTTTTAACGTTCCAAGCGGAACATATTCTTCTTCAATTACCCTTAGCAGATTATCTGCCACCAACTTATTCTCACCGGTGACCTTAACCTCCCATACAAACAGAGAAAGAATATAAACCATTAGGCAAAAGAAAAGAAATCCAATCAAAAATCCAGCCCGTCTCTTATTTTGTCTTAAAAAATAAGGCAACCCATACTTTTCCAAAATTTTAATTTTCATATTAGTTTTTTGTAAGAAGGGCTTCATCAACATCAAATTCCTTCTTCCGGTATAGAAAATATAACCTTTCTCGGTGCCCTCTATATCCCAGACAACAATATCATTTTTAATAATCAGATTCATAAAACGCTCAGGGGCAAAGCCGTATATCTCTGCCTTCACATAACCAAAAATATAGCGTAAAATAGTTAACAGCATAGGTCTCCATTCGATAGATAACTTATTGTATTAATGGTGCCGATCACTTTCATATCACTGCCTGAAAAATACTGAATCCGCAGATTACATCCACAAATCCGCAGAGTAAACTTTTTACAGGCGATCGCAACCTCCTCGGAAGTATATAACAATATTCCTTTATAGTTTTCGATTAGCGCTTCCCGGTTGCCGGAAAGCCGCAACAGCACATCACCATATAACACATCAGCCGGTAATTCCACGTACTACACCACCTGCAGGTTCTCTATTCAATATATGTTTGGGAAAAAGGGAATATACATAGAGAAATATCTTACCGAATGAAAAAGGGGTTACCACTCAATATAAGTGATAACCCTTGATAAATTACTATTATTTGAATTTTCTTTTTCTAGCTGCCTCTGACTTTTTCTTACGTCTTACGCTTGGCTTTTCGTAATGCTCTCTCTTACGAATCTCCTGCTGAATACCAGCCTTCGCACAATTTCTCTTGAAACGACGAAGAGCGCTGTCCAAAGTCTCGTTCTCTTTTACAACAACATTTGACATTCTCTCACCCGACCTCCCTTCAGTTGCATATTGTGTCTACCATACAACCTTGGGTTATTTAAAACACAAATAGAATTATAACATAAATTTCCAATACGTCAATACCCTTTCAAAATAATTTTAAAACAGTAATCGTTATCCTAACTGACCTGCTGCTACTTCCTTTGCTTTTGCTATAGCATCATCAATCCCTGCCGGATTCTTGCCGCCGGCCTGTGCCATATTTGGCCGTCCGCCGCCGCCTCCTCCGACAAGAGGTGCAATCTCTTTGATCAGATTGCCTGCATGTGCGCCCTGCTTCACCGCTTTATCGGTAGCCATAGCAATCAGGTTAACCTTGCCGTCGTTTTCCGAAGCAATCACCACAATTCCTTCGGAAACCTTATTCTTTAACTGGTCTCCTAAATCACGAAGACCGTTCATATCAACACCGTTTACTGTGGTTGCAATCACGTTAAAATCACCTACAGCAATCATTCCGGAGGTTACATCCCCCAGAGATTCATTTGCCAGTTTTGCCTTGAGGGATTCATTTTCGGAGGACAGCTCCTTTACCTGTGCCAGTGTATGTGCAAGCTTATCAAGAAGCTGATCCTGTCCTGTTTTCAAAAGTCTGGCTGCTTCGTTCATCCTTGATTCAATTTCCCGGTAATAGCTAAATACACCATCACCGGTCAGTGCCTCAATACGTCTGACTCCCGCAGCAATACCGGATTCGGAAACAATCTTAAACGCTGTGATCACACCGGTATTAGGGACATGAGTACCACCACAAAGCTCAACGGAGAAATCGGACATATTAACCACTCTCACCACATCTCCATATTTTTCGTCAAATAATGCCATTGCACCGGTTTTTTTAGCCTCCTCAATCGGCATCTCCGCTATATTTACCGGCAATGCCTTTGCAATCTCTTCATTGACAATAGCCTCTACTCTTGCAATCTCTTCCTGTGTCATCGGAGAAAAATGTGAAAAGTCAAAGCGGAGTCGCTCCGGATTAACCAAAGAACCCTTCTGCTCCACATGATTCCCTAAAACCATTTTGAGTGCTTTTTGTAAAAGGTGTGTAGCACTGTGATTCTTACAGGTATCCGTTCGCTTTGCTGAATCAATGGCAAGCTCTACCGTATCTCCCACCTGAAACATGCCCTTGGTAACGGTACCGATATGTCCATATTTACCGCCCTTCAGTTTGATAGTATCACTTACCACAAACTCAGAGGTATCGGTGGTAATCACACCGGTATCACCCTGCTGTCCACCCATAGTTGCATAAAACGGCGTCTTTTCGACAAAGATAACTGCTTCATCTCCCTCTGCGATTGCTTCTACCACTGCATCTGTAGTCAGAACCGTAATCTCAGTGGAATATCTATCGTTGTCATATCCAACAAACTCCGTGGTAATAGCAGGATCAATCTCATCATACACCGTAGCGTCTGCTCCCATATAATTAGTCTCCTTACGAGCATTACGAGCCTTCACCCGCTGCTCCTCCATACAAACGCCAAAACCTTTTTCATCTATACTGTATCCCTTTTCCTCCAAAATCTCTTTAGTGAGGTCAACAGGAAATCCATAGGTATCATAAAGCTTAAACACATCCGCACCGGACAGCATTTTTTCGCCGCTTTTTACTAGAGCAGCCTGCATTTCGGACAAAATGGCAAGTCCCTGGTCAATGGTTCGGTTAAATTGGTTTTCCTCCTGGGTAAGCACCCGGAAAATAAACTCTTTTTTCTCGTCAAGCTCAGGATATCCGTCCTTAGAGCCTTCAATTACCGTCTCGCTCAGCTTAGCCAAAAATGTTCCGTCAATCCCAAGCAATCGTCCATGTCTGGCAGCCCGGCGGATTAACCGGCGCAGCACATATCCTCTGCCTTCGTTTTTAGGCATAATACCATCAGAAATCATAAATGTAGCAGAACGAATATGATCAGTAATCAGACGTATAGAGATATCCTTATTGCTGTCCGCATGATAAGTAATACCTGCAAATTCACATACTTTATTGCGGAGTGCTTCTATGGTATCCACATCAAAAATAGAATCCACATCCTGTACCACAACAGCAAGACGCTCTAATCCCATACCCGTATCAATATTCTTGTTTTCCAGCTCTGTATAATTCCCGTGACCGTCATTGTCAAACTGGGTAAACACATTATTCCAAATTTCCATATACCGGTCGCAATCACAGCCAACAGTGCAATCCGGTTTTCCACAGCCGTATTTTTCTCCGCGGTCATAATAAATCTCAGAGCATGGACCGCACGGACCTGAACCGTGCTCCCAGAAGTTATCCTCCTTGCCAAACCGATAAATCCTCTCTTTCGGAATACCAATCATTGTATTCCACAAATCGAAAGCTTCATCATCCTCCTGGTAGACAGAAGGGTACAGTCTGTCCGGGTCCATTCCAAGTACTTCCGTAAGGAATTCCCATGACCAGGAAATCGCCTCTTTCTTAAAATAATCGCCAAAAGAAAAATTGCCCAGCATTTCAAAAAATGTACCATGCCGTGCCGTCTTGCCCACATTTTCAATATCACCGGTACGTATGCATTTCTGACAGGTTACCACTCTTCTTCTTGGCGGAATCTCCTGACCGGTAAAATAGGGTTTGAGCGGTGCCATACCCGCATTAATCAGCAATAAAGAATTATCATTATGAGGAACAAGAGAAAAACTGTTCATCTTTAGATGATCCTTGCTCTCAAAAAATTCCAAATACATTTTTCTGAGTTCATTCAAGCCATATTTCTTCACAATTTGCACCATTTTATCCTTTCTATTCCTTTGCCTATGCCTCTGTCTGTTCCTCAGCAGCCGCTTCCTTGGCAATCTTATTCTTTTTTATCTTTGCACCGCATATTCCTCCTGCAATTGCAATCACAAGAAGTACAATAAATTTGAATAGATAGGTTAAAAATTCACTTGCTAAAGCCATAATCTTACCTCCGTTATATTAATTCATTTATATATTCTGCTGTGTACTCCAGCTATGCTTTGCAGCTTACTGCAAAGTAATATACCTTGTTATTCTCCTGTTAAGGATGTAAAAAAGCAGGTAGGGTTGCCGGTATGACATGCTGCTCCAATCTGGGCAACCTTTGCCAAAATCGTATCCTTGTCACAATCAATAATCAATTCCTTTACGAACTGTAGATGACCGCTTTCCTCTCCCTTTTTCCAAAGCTTATTGCGGCTTCGTGAAAAATAAGTCATATAACCAGTTTCCAGTGTCCGATAAAAAGACTCTCTATTCATATATGCCATCATCAGGACCTCATTTGTGCGATAGTCCTGCGTGATACAGGGAATCAATCCGTTATCATCTAATTTGAATGTATCAAAATCAAGGCGGCTCTCAAAGCTTTGCGCCACAAACTCATCATTTTCTGTTTGCTGGTTCATCCTATACCCCTCCTATAGTGTTCCCTTTGTGGACGGAACAATATCCTTCATTCTCTGGTCAATCTGGGTTGCCTCATCCAAAGCCTTGGCAAAAGCCTTAAATGCAGCCTCGATGATGTGATGATTATTACTTCCGTCAAGCTGCTTGAGGTGAAGATTCATTCCTGCACCATAGGAAACAGCATAAAAAAACTCCCGCACCATCTCCGTATCAAAATATCCTACCTGGTCTACGGTCAAAGACATATCATAGGAAAAATAAGGTCTTCCGGATAAATCCAGTGCACATAGCATCAGCGTTTCATCCATAGGAAGAATCCGCTGACCGTAACGCTTTATTCCTTTCTTGTCTCCCACTGCCTTTCGAATGGCCTCTCCCAATACAATTCCTGTATCTTCAATGGTGTGATGAGAATCCACATACAAATCCCCCTTTACCAAAAGCTTTAGATCAAACAGCCCATGCCTTGCAAAGGAATTCAGCATATGGTCAAAAAAACCTATTCCGGTATCAATCTTAGTCTTGCCGCTTCCGTCAATATGCAGCTCTAACTTAATATCTGTCTCATTTGTCTTTCTCTCGATATATGCAATTCTATCCGCCATTCTTATCTCCTCGTATATATTTTTCCACACTTAGAGTAAATTTTACCATATTCTTGTAAAAAATACCATATATTGTGCTATTTTTTATCTCAATCTTACCTGATTTTCCTCAACCACCAAACGGTCAATACTTCGCAGGAAGCTGGAGATACGGCTATAACCATAATCATGCAGATCAAATCCGTCATGCCGCTGCTTCAATTCATCATTGATAATAGATAGATTGTCAATCATGCCGTTATTTTTCTTAATCATCTCGATCACTTCATTTTTGATATCCTCCCGCTCGAACTGACTGTGTTTCTTCACAAAATTGTGACTGCCCTCGCGGTTGATCTGAAATCCCGGCATTTCCTCATGAATAAACACACTGAGCTTGGAATAACCGTAATTACGTACATCAAAATCCGGATACTTTTCACTTAACCGGCTGCCGATAGCACCTAAATCAGCCCTGCCTTTGCTGGATTCATTAAGTATTGTCAAAATTGCCTTCTCCAAATCCTTGATGCTGGTAACATAGCTTGGATCATTATTGCCGTGCGTATTTCCGGAGTCGCCTGCATTGCTCTCCTTGCCGGATTCATCAATCAGATTTAAGTGAACAAAACGATTACAAGCCCTTGTCAGTGCCGGCGGAGTCTTTGATTCTCCCATGCCCAGAACGTACTTGTTTTCCTCCCGGAGACGCATGGCAAGTCTGGTAAAATCGCTGTCGCTGGTTACCAGACAAAATCCCCCTACCTTATTCTGATATAGGAGATCCATGGCATCAATAACCATTGCCATATCTGTACTGTTTTTTCCTGCTGTATATGAAAACTGCTGGATAGGAATAATCGAATACTCCAGCAATATCTGTTCCTTCCAGCCACTGCCCTTTGACCAGTTGCCATAAATCCGCCTACAGGAGGCAAAACCATATTTTTCCAATTCGTCAAATATAATCGAAGCATACTTTGCACTTACGTTTTCCGCATCTATTAACACGGCAAACTGCATTTTTTCTTCCATATCAATCCTCCATATCCTGTTATTCAAACCGGACTTTAATTGAATTTGCATGGGCTGTAAGCTGCTCACTTTCCGCAAAATCAATAATATCCTGATGTATTGGCTCTAGGGCCTCCTTTGAATAATATATGATACTTGATTTCTTTATAAAATCATCTACACTAAGAGGGGAAAAGAACTTGGCAGTTCCGTTTGTAGGCAATACATGATTTGGTCCCGCAAAATAGTCTCCCAGTGGCTCCGAACTGTATTCACCGATGAAAATAGCTCCTGCATTCCGTATTTTGGTCATCACCTCAAAAGGATTCTTTGTCACAATTTCCAGGTGCTCGCTGGCAATATCATTGGCAGCGGAAACTGCCTCCTCCAAATTATCAGCAATTAATATATATCCATAATTCTCTATAGACTTACTGATTATGTCTCCACGGCTCAGCTCAGCAATGAATTGGTCAACCTCACAGGAAACCTTATCGGCAAGTTCTGTTGAGGTTGTAATCAATATGGCAGATGCCAGCTCGTCGTGCTCAGCCTGTGATAGCAGGTCTGCTGCCACATAGCGTGGATTGGCAGTTTCATCGGCCAGTACCAGAATCTCAGAAGGTCCTGCAATGGAATCAATACTGACATAGCCATATACGGCACGCTTTGCAAGGGCAACAAATATATTCCCCGGTCCCACAATTTTATCTACCTTCGGAATGGAATCCGTACCATAGGCCATAGCGGCAATAGCCTGTGCTCCGCCAGCCTTATATATCACATCTACTCCAGCCTCGTTAGCAGCCACCAGCGTTGAGGCATATACCTTTCCCTCTGCATTACAAGGTGTAGTCATAATAATTCTGTTCACTCCTGCCACCTTTGCAGGCACAATATTCATCAATACCGACGATGGATATACCGCCTTCCCGCCTGGTACATATACACCGACAGCATTCAATGGGGTAATCTTTTGTCCCAGCATGGTTCCCTCTTCAGTGGTATCAAACCAGCTATATTGTCTCTGCTTCTCGTGATAAGTCCGAATATTTACTAATGCCTTCCGTATAACCTCCAACAGATGTCCGTCTACTTCCTTATAGGCGGCTTCTATCTCTTCCTCTGTCACTTTAATATTATTCTCATTAATATCTGCCTTATCAAACTTTTTCGTATAGCTAAATAATGCCTTATCACCATTATCTCTTACATTCTCTACAATTTCCTGAACGGTATCTGCATATTCTGTATAGTTATTAGGACTTCTTTTCAACAGGTCATCCAATAAATTTTTCTTTGTCTCGTTAGTCAACTTAATTGTTCTCATTTTCATTTCCTCTCTTAGTCTGCTCCCGTTCCGTTAGCCCGAAGCTCCCGGACTAATTTCATGATTCGTTCCTGCTCCATCTTAAGACTGACCTTATTTACCACCATACGGCAGGACAGCGGGCATACCTCCTCTAGCACATCCAGTCCGTTTTCCTTGAGTGTTGCTCCGGTTTCTACAATATCTACAATAACATCAGCCAGATTCACGATGGGAGCAAGCTCCACAGAACCATTAAGCTTAATAATTTCCACTGTCTGGTTCTTTTTGCTGTAAAAATATTCCTTGGCTATATTAGGATACTTGGTTGCAACCCGGATAATCTCGTTTTTCTGTAAAATCTCCCTGGCCGATGCCGGACCGCAGACACACATTCTGCATGCGCCAAACCCCAAATCCATCACCTCATAAAGGTTATCTCTTCCTTCTTCTAATATGGTATCCTTTCCTACAACTCCGATATCTGCTGCCCCATATTCCACATAAGTCGGCACATCACCAGCCTTTGCCAGAAAGAAACGTAATTTCAAATCCTCATTGACGAAGATTAATTTTCTGGTACCTGGTGCTTTCATCTCTTCACAGGTAATTCCAATCTGTTCCAGACAGCTCAGCGTTTTCTTCGCAAGTCGTCCCTTTGCTAACGCAAATGTTAAGTATCTCATCTTTATCTCCAATCTGTTTTATCATATGTCACCAATTTTCGAAGAAACTTCGTTTGTTGCAATAGTCGCCAAATGTATATACAAGTATCTACGCTTGGCTCGTTATCTGCACAAATTGATGACCTGCTTGCGCATCAGCGCAATTCATTATATCATATTGTCTGTGCCAGACAAGCCTGACAGCTGTATATTAAACAACTGCTGCTGTTCCATAAATATCATTAATATTTGCACTTCCTTTTTCATCTGACACAAAGTCATATATATCCACCGTGGAATCAGAGGTCAGATAAAACATGCCGGAAAAATGATTATTTTTGCCATAGGCAGCATAATCACTTAATTCCTTCTTTTTGGATTTTCTAATCAGCTCAATCTTGCGCCCTGTCTTTCGCAGTTGATTTGCAAGCAGAATAGCAGATTTTTGTTGTTCCATTTCATAGAGAATAATATTGTCTGAATTGTCAACCGGAACCTCCACCTTCTGTCTGGAAAGTGCAGTCATCAAATCGTCAATATAAAACGCAAATCCAATAGCCGATGCATCCTTGCCATACTGCTTCAGCAGATTATTGTAACGACCACCCTTTACCACTGCATCACCAGTTCCGTAGGTATAACCGCGGAAAATGATTCCGGTATAATATTCATAGCGACTGAGCAACGAAAAATCAAAACTGATATACTGTTCATAGTAAGAATAGGACAACGCCTTATACACCTTCTCTAATCGGGAAATGGCATTCAGAGATATATCGTTTGTCACAAGTTCTTTGGCTTTTTCCAGCATCTCCCTTCCGCCGAACAACTGGTCGAAGGAAAGAAGAACCTTCTTAATATTCTCCGGCAGGTCAATCTCCTTAAGCATAGATTCCAGACCGAAGAAATTCCGGTTATGGATAAGATGATGAATTTGTGCTGCAGTATTATCATCTACATTAGCTTCTGCCATAATTCCCTTGAAAAAATCCACCTCTCCGACTTCAATCTGAAAATCATTGATTCCTGATGCGATAAAGCAGTCTATCACGGTGGTAATCACCTCTGCATCCGCTGCTGAGGAACTGTCATTAATCAACTCGGCACCTAATTGTGTGATCTCATTCAGCTTACCCTGATGATTATGTGTATTCAAAAAAGTATTTCCCTGATAGCAAAGACGAATCGGCAATTCCTCTTCCGCATAATATTTAGCCACACAGCGCGCTATACTCGGCGTCATATCCGGTCTTAATACCAATGTATTATTCTCGCGGTCAAATAGCTTATACATTTCATTTGATGTAGCAGAGCCAGTATCACGGTTAAAAATATCAAAATATTCAAAGGTCGGAGTCTCTATATCGTTATAGCTGTAAAGAGAGAGCACGTGATGCAGCTTATGAAGAATCCTTCTTTTTTTCTTGCATTCATTATCATATATATCCCTGACTCCCTCTGGAGTGTGCAATAATTTTTCCATTGTTTTATCTCCTCTCTTCACTATGCATCACCTATCTTTGCGTGATAACGCCACATTTCTATTGATTCTGGTATTTGGCAATGTGTCCTGCTATCAGCTCATCATCATCAAAGTAATTTATTTTCATAGCCTTCTTGACTGCCACTAAAGTATCCTCGGCGGCCTTATAGGCCTCCTCACTTCCCTTTTTCAAAATATCATACACATAGGCAATATCCTTCTCGTACTCATGTCTCCGGTTGCGAATAGGCTCTAATTCCTCCTGTAATACATTATTTAGGAATTTTTTCACCTTTACATCTCCCAGACCACCTCTGGTGTAATGCTCTTTCAATTCATCCAGATTCGCATATTCCGGAAGGTATCGTTCAAAATGCTCTGTCCTGCAAAATGCGTCCAGATAGATAAATACAGTATTTCCCTCCAATTTACCCGGGTCTGTAATCTTAATATGGTCCGGATCTGTATACATGCTCATTACCTTTTTCTTGATTTCCTCCGGCTCCTCATTCAGATAAATGCAGTTACCCAGGGATTTGCTCATCTTGGCTTTGCCGTCAATACCCGGCAGACGTTTACATGCCTCATTATCTGGTAATAAGATATCCGGATCAGTCAGTGCTTCTCCGTAAAGAGAATTAAATTTGTGGACAATCTCCTTGGTCTGTTCAAGCATTGGCATCTGGTCTTCCCCCACAGGTACTGTTGTCGCTTGAAAGGCAGTAATGTCTGCAGCCTGACTAATGGGATAGGTAAAGAAACCCACCGGAATGCTTGCCTCAAAATTCCGCATTTTTATCTCATTCTTTACTGTAGGATTCCGTTGAAGTCTAGATACGGTAACCAAATTCATATAGTAAAAGCTTAGCTCTGTAAGCTGGGGAATCTGCGACTGGATAAACAGAGTGGACTTTGCCGGGTCCAGACCACAGGCCAGATAATCCAGTGCCACCTCAATAATATTCTCCCGTACTCTGTCCGGATTGTCTGCGTTATCTGTAAGAGCCTGCGCATCGGCAATCATAATATAAATTTTGTCGTATTCACCGGAATTTTGCAGCTCTACCCGCCGCTTTAGTGAGCCCACGTAATGCCCCACATGAAGTCTACCGGTAGGTCTGTCACCAGTCAGTATAATTTTTCCCATTGTTATTCTCCTTGGCTGTTTATTCTAACTCATTTATTATGCTATCATAGCAGATTAGTTAAAAAGATTCAAGTAAACCACTCTTCTTTCTGCTATTCCAATTTGTCGCCATTACCATCCTTCGTTTTTTCATTCTTCCGCTCCATTAAATCTGTATTAATCGCTTCCAGATAATGAACTAAGGCTGCTCCCTCCTGCCGGATAAAATACTTTGGATTCAATTCTGCATACTTGAAATTCTTGGCATGTCCGTCCCTTGTAATCCGCTCGATGTATTCCTTCAGTACCCGGAACGGCAGATAGTAGAATTCATTTCTGACAGTAAAATAAATCAGCAGAAAGCTAATCCCTCCCTGCTTCTCAAAGTTCTCCATAAAATTAACCTGATGTTCATGAATATTTTGCATAGGAAAAGTATCCGTATGACATTCCTTTGCATCAAAACAAATCGGAACGGACTGCACCACTCCGATATAATCCACAGTGGAGTCTTTTTCAAAGTAAGCCAGTGTGATATGTCTTGTAGCCTTATCAATCTCAATAGGGGTAATTGGCGTTGGTATCTTCTGTACCAACGCCAGGGATTTTTCGGCATAAATATCGTTTGTCATATTGATAAGTTCTTCAAAGGTTGAACCCCTAAGTCCTCTTGAGTTCCATGTTGCCATTTATGTTTCTCCTTTGACGGACATGTATGTTCCGGTATTACACATTACGAAAGGTGATACACCGAAAGCAGTTCTCTCATTCTTCCTGCCTGATTAGACAGCTCTACACTTGCCGCAGCACATTCTTCACTGGTAGCGGAATTCGTCTGCACAACCTGAGATACCTGTGATACTGCCTGTTCAATCTGTGATATTGTATTCGCCTGATTATTAGAGGCATCTGCAATGCTAATAATTATCTGTTCACTGTTCTTCACGGCCTCGGTAATCGCCTCAAGTGCATTGGCGGTCGCATCTGCAATATCTGAACCATCTGCCACTTTTTGAATAGAATCCTCAATCAATTCTGCCGTTTCAGAAGCAGCAGAGGCACTCTTGGCAGCCAGATTTCTAACTTCTTCTGCCACAACTGCAAAACCCTTTCCGGCATCACCTGCTCTTGCTGCCTCTACTGCAGCATTCAGCGCCAGAATATTTGTCTGAAAAGCAATATCATCAATTACTTTAATTATCTTAGAAATACTTTCAGAGGCTGCGTTGATATCCCTCATGGCATTCATCATATCCTGCATTTGTTGATTTCCCCTTTTGACATCCTCAATCGCATTGGACACCAGCCGAGCTGCATTATCTGCCTCTTCTGCATTCTTTTTTGTCTTGTCAGCAATGTCGGTAATGGATGCTGTAATTTCTTCAATTGCACTTGCCTGCTCTGTAGATCCCTGTGCCAACGCTTCACTTGCACTGGCTACCTGAGAGGAGGTAGTAGTAACCTGATAAGCAGCATCATTGATATTGGACATTGCATGTAAGTTACGCTCCACCAGCTTTTTTAAAGAGCTGCCAAGAACATCTTCATCTGATTTGGGATTTACCGTAACCAAAAGATTACCATTTGCCACCTCTTCTGCAATTTGTGACTGATAGCGAACATTGTCCACAACCTTCTGATACTTATCGATCAACTGACCAAACTCATCATTGTTATGCTTCTCCAGATTGATGTCCACTCTGCCTATGGAAATTTGTTCAGCAGCATCGGAAAGCTGTTCCACCGATTTACGGATATTACGGGTCAGCCCTATAGAGATACACCCCATTATAATAGATGCCACAATAACGGACACCACCGTAAAGATCAGATAGTTGTTCAAATAGGCCTGTGGATCAGAAGCTCCTATCATTCTCTTGGCAGACGAATATCCAAAATACAGTGACAAAATCACCATGATATCCATAATCAAAAATCCTGCAATCAGCTTTGTATGCATCTTCATATTTTTCATCAAAATATCCTCCTATCTATCTTTTTCCCGTCTTTCGTAAACATACCTTCCACCGTACCAGTTATATTTATGATACTGCAGAAACATATATTTGTATTTTACGTTAATTGAATATCAGTATTGTACCATATACCTCCTGGACTTTGCAATTATTTTACTATATTATTTTCTTTACAATATATGTGAAAATTTTGTTATATAATAACCATTTTCTTTGTGGATTATTTTAATCTATCCTGTAAATCATTCAGATACAGCAATGCCTTCATTGGGGTTATATTGGATAAATCTAATGCCTTGATATCAGCAACCACACTGGATTCCTCCACATTTCCAAAAAGGGACATCTGCCCAGTCACCGCCCTGTTTTTTCCTCTTTTTCCTATGTCTTTATTTTCATTTTCCTCATTTGCTAAAAGCTTTGGCATGATATCTGCAGCTGCCGTTACCGTAATATCATGTTCTGCCAATTCGTCAGCAATCTCCCTTGCCCTTGACAGTACAACTTCCGGCACACCTGCAAGCTTTGCCACCTGAATACCATAGCTCTTATCTGCTCCACCCTTTATAATTTTTCGCAGAAATACAATATCCTCTCCTGATTCCTTTACGGAAATACAATAATTATTGACACTGTCAAGCTTCCCCTCCAGCTCCGTCAACTCATGATAATGGGTGGCGAATAATGTTTTTGCTCCCAATAGATCCTTTGAACTGATGTATTCCACCACTGCCCAGGCAATGGAAAGACCATCATAGGTGGAAGTTCCCCTGCCAATTTCATCTAAAATAAGAAGACTGTTTGCCGTAGCATTTCGCAATATATTGGCTACCTCACTCATTTCCACCATAAAGGTGCTCTGTCCGGAGGCAAGGTCATCAGACGCCCCTACTCTGGTAAATATCCTGTCCACAATTCCGATATTGGCCGAGGCTGCAGGTACAAAAGAGCCAATCTGTGCCATCAGAACAATTAGTGCCACCTGTCTCATATAGGTGGATTTACCCGCCATATTCGGACCGGTGATAATGGATACTCTGTTTAGTTCGTTATCTAATACTGTGTCATTGGTAATAAAAGAATCGTTGTCCAGCACCCGCTCTACCACCGGATGTCTGCCATCCTTAATCGCAATCCTGCCATCCTCATTAATAGCGGGACGGACAAAATGATTCTTCTCCGCAACGTAGGCCAAAGAAGCAAAAGCATCTAAATCCGCAATTATCTTTGCTGTTTTCTGGACACGTTCTACCTCCTTTGCCAGATTGCTCCTCAACTCTACAAATAAGTCGTATTCCAAGCCATAAAGGCGATCCTCTGCTCCCAAAATCTTTCCGGCAATATCCTCCAATTCATCAGAGGAATACCTCTCGGAATTTGCCAGCGTCTGCTTTCGGATAAAATGCTCCGGCACCAAATCCTTATAAGAATTTGTGACATCAAAATAGTATCCAAAGACCTTATTGAACTTAATCTTCAAATTCTTGATTCCCGTTGACTCCCGTTCCCTTGTCTCTAAATCTATCAGCCATCCTTTTCCGTCGGACTTGGCATTTTTCAACATGTCTACCGTTTCATTGTATCCATCTCTTATTATTCCACCTTCCTTTACCAAAATCGGTGGTTCTTCTACAATTGCAGCCTCAATCGCAGCATACAAATCAGTAAGCTCATCCAACTCCTGCTCATACTCTGCCAGCAGTCCCTGATTAAACTCTTGTAATATCGCTCTGACATAGGGAAGAATAGCAATAGAATTTTTAAAGGCAATCAAATCCCTCGGGTTTGCAGTATTTAGCGTAATTCTGGTCATTAACCGCTCCAAATCGTAGACTGCGCCCAGATATTCCCTAAGTTCATCTCTGGTAATCAGAGAATTCGTGAGTGCCTCTACTGCATCCAGCCGTTTTTCAATCATTTCTTTGCGGACACAGGGTTGTTCCACCATGGAGCGCAACCGTCTGGCTCCCATGGCCGTCTTGGTCTTATCTAATACCCAAAGTAACGAGCCTCGTTTATTCTTATCACGCATAGTTTCACAAAGCTCCAAATTTCTTCTTGATGCACTGTCTAATACCACAAAATCATCCACGTGATATGTACTAATATGATTAATATGGTCTACTGCTCCCTTTTGGGTATCCTTTAAATAATAGAGCAGGCATCCTACTGAGCGGACAGCCCGTGGATAATCCTTTAATCCCAATCCTTCAATATGCATGACATGAAACTGTTCCTTTAACATCCGTTCATTCATATCAGCATCATAATACCAGTCCTCCATGACAGAAATCATCATATGTTCCTTTTCTCCTAAGGCTAAAAGGCTCATCCCTACACCCTCACTCTCCTCAAGGGGAACAGTCTCATTTACCAAAATTTCTACGGGGGTAAACTTGGAAATCTCATCCATCACTTTGGAAAGGGACTCAACCTCGGTGGTGAAGAAATCACCGGTAGTAATATCTGCAAAAGAAATACCATACCTTTCATCATAATAAATGCTCATCAGATAATTATTCCGGGTCTCATTCAGACTTGCCGCACTGGTATTGGTTCCCGGTGTCACAATCTGTACCACCTCACGCTTTACCAGCCCTTTCGCCTGCTTAGGGTCTTCTACCTGTTCACAGATTGCCACCTTATATCCCTTATCCACCAGCCGATTCATGTAATTTTCATAAGCGTGGTATGGAATGCCACACATGGGCGCACGCTCCTCCATGCCACAGTCCTTTCCGGTGAGGGTAATCTCCAGTTCTTTGGACGCAGTGATCGCATCCTCAAAGAACATTTCATAAAAATCACCCAAACGGTAAAATAAAATACAGTCCTTATATTCTTCCTTTGTCTTACAATAGGTTTCCATCATCGGTGTCATTTGTGTCTGCCTCTTTCTGAAAATTTTAAATTTGTTTATATTTCACCAAACTCCCGGTTCGCCGGCAAAAAATAACCCTTTGCCTGTCTCCGTCAGCTCCTTCACAATCTAATCGCTAATCATCCAGCTCATTTTCAATGAGGTTGACGGAAACTAAGGTTGATACTCCTTTTTCCTGCATCGTGATTCCATAGAGTACATCTGCCGCCTCCATGGTACCCTTTCTATGAGTGATAACAATGAACTGGGTATCATTGGTCAATTTGTTCAGATATTTTGCATATCTGGTT
Source organism: uncultured Clostridium sp. (assembly GCA_947178475.1). Classification (GTDB taxonomy): domain Bacteria; phylum Bacillota; class Clostridia; order Lachnospirales; family Lachnospiraceae; genus CAG-590. Next base: position 18,104 of record CAMWYM010000054.1, read on the forward strand.
ACATTTGAGTCATCTAATGCCGCTTCAATCTCATCTAAAAGACAGAAGGGTGAAGGCTTCAGACTTTGAATGGCAAACAAAAGCGCAATGGCTGTAAGTGCTTTTTCACCACCGGACAGCTGCATCATATTCTGCAGCTTCTTTCCTGGTGGCTGTGCAATAATACGAATTCCTGCTTCCAGAATATCCTCGTTTTCAACCAAATCCAACGAGGCCTTTCCTCCACCGAAAAGTTCCCGAAATACCTTATCAAACATTACCTGAATTTCTTTGAATTTTTCTTCAAACTGGTTGCGCATAGCAGTATCCAATTCCTCAATAATCTGCATGAGGTTTGTCTCTGCCTTGACGATATCATCATGCTGCGCCTTTAAAAATTCATAGCGTTCCGATACCGCCTTGTAATCCTCAATGGCATTGACATTGACATCACCCAGTGCTTTTATCTTTGCCTTTACCGCAGATACTTCGCGTTTTAACGAATCTAAGTCATTAAGTGAGCCATCCTTTAATTCCAATGCAGACTGGTAAGTGAGTTCATATTCCTCCCACATATACCGGCTTAAAGCATCTGCCTGTTCGCTGATTTTCTCCACCTGGGAGGACAGTCTGAAGGCTGATTTATCCAGTCCGGAGATTTCCTCGCTGAGTTTTTCCCGTTTGCCAAAAAACTCTTTATGTCTGGCATTTAACTCCTCCTTGTCCGACATGTCCTTAGCCAGTGCTGCCTCTAATGTTTCTATTTCCTTCCTATCGGATTCCATGAGGGACTTATACTGATTGATTTTGGCAACAAGAGTCTCCACTGCCTTTCCGGAATCACTCATCTGCGAACGGTATAACTCTAACTCTTCCCGCAGTTTATTCTCCTCTGCACGAATACGCTTCAGATTCTCAATCAGGAAATCATCCTGCTGTTTGATGGTGTTAAATTCCAGCATAAGCTCTGAAACCCTTTCATTTGATTTCTTAAGCTCTTCCTTTTTGAGAACCACTTGCTCCTCCAGACCTTCTATTCTTTCCTCCAGTGCTCTCTTGGCAGCCTCAGCCTGCTTATGGTTGTCGTAAAGCTCAGTTTTATTCTGATTAATCTCGTCAATCTGGGATTCCAGTTCCTTGCTCTCCTTATTGACAGAGGCAAATGCATTTGCAGTTTCCGCCAGATTCTTAGATACCTGTTCAATATTCATGGTAACGGTATTTTTTTGCAAATAAAGCTCCTGCAGCTGCAGATTCAAATCCTCTTTCGTGGTTTTTAATTCTTCCCTGACGGTACGAAGCTCCGTTTCCTCTTTTGTTGCGTTAGCTATTTCATTGTTGATTTCGGAAAGCTCTCTGGAAAGCTCCTCTAATTCTCGTTTTCTTCCTAAGAGATTTGAAGAATTTTTAAATGCACCACCGGTCATGGCACCTCCCGGCGTCAGAAGCTCTCCCTCCTTGGTAACAATCCGGAGACTCTGATGAAACTTCTTATTGACCGCAATGGCGTGGTCAATGGTATCCACCACAAGAATCCTTCCGAGAAGATGGTCGGTAACGGCACTGTACTTGTCATGAACCTTCACCAAATCCTTGGCAAGACCGATAACTCCCGGCTCATTTAATGCCTCCTTATTGTTAAACTCACTGTATTTCCCACCAATTGTTGTAAGCGGAAGAAAGGTAGCACGCCCAAAACGATTTTTCTTCAAAAACTGAATCAAGCGTTTTGCCGTATTTTCATTATCCGTAACAATATTCTGAATACTTCCGCCAAGAGCAGTTTCCACTTCTATCTCATATTCCTTGTTTAACTGTACGATATCTTCCAAAACACCGATAATTCCTGGAT
>CAMWYM010000055.1 GCA_947178475.1 uncultured Clostridium sp.
TTTATCATAGAAGACCAGTTATTTCTATTTACAGAAAAAGTTTCACAAACTCAATTTTTCCTCACCATATACGGCATGAGGAATATCCTTCGGCATAATCAGTGTTTCGCCTTCATTCAAGATAAAGACTTCTCCACCGACGGTAAATCGTCCCGTTCCTTCCAGAACGGTCACCATTGCATCTCCGCCTGCTGCGTGGGTGGAAATCTCTTCTCCCTTGTCAAATGAAAAAATTGTCATGCTGATCTTATCATTCTGTACAAGCGTTTTGCTGACAACCTGACCAGGCTGGTATTCAATCTGGTCTTTCAACTGTAACTTTGTTTGCTTTTCAATGTTTTTGTACATAATGCATTTCCTTTCCGAATCATCAATAATTTTTCTCTGAATATATGTCGTTTACAATTCTCTAAAGAGCCCTGTTATCATATTCCTGATTATACTATAATATTTTACGGAAGTATATGGTTATAAAGAATATTATGGAGGATTTGCTTTTGAAAATACATTACCTATGGCAATTTTGTGTGACTGGCTGTAAAATAGAAAATATGGATGATGAAAGCCATATAAATGGAGGGATTCGTGTTGCGGGAGAGCAGATTATTTAAGATTATATATCATTTATTAGACAAAGGATGTGCTACAGCTCCTGAGCTGGCCAAGAAGCTGGAAGTATCTGTGAGAACGATATACAGGGATATTGATGCCTTAAGCGGGGCAGGAATTCCTGTCTATGCGGAAGCAGGGCGAAATGGTGGTATATATTTATTGGATGATTTTGTGTTGAACCGGGTTGTATTGTCTGAACAGGAAAAACAGCAGATATTAACAGCATTGCAGAGTTTAGCTGCTGTTGGCAATGTGTATGAAGAAAATATCTTAGAAAAACTGTCGGCGCTTTTTCGTGTACATTCTGATAATTGGTTTGAAGTAGATTTTTCCAGATGGGGTGACACAGAACGGGATAATGAAAAATTTGAATTACTGAAATCGGCGGTGGTGCATTGTAAATGTGCCAGAATTACTTATGCGAATTCTTATGAAGAGATTGGTGAAAGAACCATACAGCCGTTGAAGCTGTCATATAAGGGACAGGCATGGTACCTGAAAGCATACTGCATGGAAAAGCAGGATTACCGTATCTTTAAGCTGACTCGTATTTTAGATTTGGAAATTTTGGATGAAACTTTTCTACCCCGGTCCTTTCCGGAAAAAGAAATACTGCCATCCCAATATAATCAGATAACACTCCAGTTTTCCAAAGAAGTGGCATATCGTGTTTATGATGAGTTTAATATCGAACAGATCAAGCAGCAGGAAAACGGAGATTTGCTTGTGTCTGCAAGGCTGCCGGAGGATAACTGGTTTGTAGGCTTTCTGCTTTCTTTTGGGACAAGGGTTGAGGTCATTGAGCCTGCTTATTTGCGGGAAGTTTTAGCGGAACAGGCGTTGATGATTTATGAGAAAAATAAAACGTGACAAAAGGTGTCAGGTTTTATGTGGTATGATGCACAGGAATAGGGACATTACCGTGGGGGAAATCGCAGAAAGGAAGACGGAGTTTTATTGTATCCCTATATAAAATGGTAAAGTGAAAAGGAGCAGCATTATGGGAAGACCAACTACAAAATCGGATTTGATCAGTGCAGCAAACGGCAATTATGAGAAGATGAATATGCTCATTTCCTCGTTGACAGAAAAGGAATTATCAACAGTCTTTGATTTTTCGGGGGATGATAAAAAGAAAGAGGCACATTGGAAAAGAGATAAAAATCTTCGTGATATTTTCATTCATCTCTATGAGTGGCATCAGCTTTTGCTCGTCTGGGTCAGGTCAAACCAAAAGGGAGACCGCAGGCCGTTTATTCCTAAACCGTATAACTGGAAAACATATGGGGATATGAATATGGAATTTTGGAAGAAGCATCAGGATACAACGTTGGAGGAGGCAAAGGAACTGCTGGAAAAATCTCATCAGGAGGTAATGAAGCTGGCTGAAGCATTCTCCAATGAGGAGTTGTTTTCAAAAGGAGTGTACCAGTGGGTTGGTGGGAGTACATTAGGTTCTTATTTTGTCAGTGCTACAGCAAGCCATTATGATTGGGCGATGAAAAAACTCAAAGCTCATAGGAAAAATTGTAAAAATATATAAAAGGGGAAAGACCGTATTATGGAGAAAATAGACTACAAAAAAGAGTACAAGGATTTATATCAGCCGCAGACAAAGCCGTCTGTTATAGAAGTGCCGGAGATGAGCTTTATTACGGTAAGGGGGAGCGGTAATCCTAATACCTCTGCAAGCTATCAGGAGGCATTGGAGATTCTGTATGGATTATCTTTTACTATCAAAATGTCCAAGATGAACGGTACACAGCCGGAAGGATATTTTGAATACGTGGTGCCGCCGTTAGAGGGACTTTGGTATGTGGATGATATGGCATTTGATGGAATCAATGTAACAGATAAGGACAAGTTTCACTGGATATCCATGATTCGCCAGCCGGAATTTGTCACGGAAGCAGTGTTTGAAAAGGCGAGGAAGGTCTTGGCAGAAAAGAAACCCGGACTTGCGGTTGGCAAAGCAGAGTTTGTATATATAACAGAAGGGCTTTGTGTACAGGCTATGCATAAGGGTGCTTATGATGATGAGCCGGAAACCATTGCGCGGATGAAGCGGTTTATAGAGGAAAAAGGATATCAGGAGGATTTTTCTGATATCCGGTATCACCATGAAATCTATCTGTCCGATCCGAGAAGATGTGCACCTAAGAATCTAAAAACGGTCATCCGGCATCCGGTTAAGCGGCTATAAACTTGCATGTGGAATCTGCTCTCTTTTTCCTTGATTGAATGAAAGAAATTTGTCATTTTAAATAGGATTGTCTGTTTGCATAGGTATTCTCGTAAAATTTAACCGCTGCTTGTTTTGTTTTTTTGGCATATTTCTTTACTGCCTTTTTATAGGTTGCCTTTTTAATTTTCTTTCCATCTGCATTCCAATATTCCTTTGCAGTGAACTTACCGTTTTCTTTCATTCGCTGACTGTATGATGCAACTATTTTCAATTTCCCTGATGACAGTCTTTTTACAGTTACGACATAGGTGCCCGTACTGGCATAATTATCTACAATAACACCCTTCTTTTTATAATATCCCAATGATTCACCGTTCATTGACAAATCCGCAGCTTTTCTAACTTTACCTCCTTTGTAGGTAAATATAGTTCCATAACCTGCTGCATGATAGGAATCCCATGGATTATATATAATCAGTTCCGGCACAGAATCCTTGTCAATATATGCAATCCCAAAGGAGCAGTGGGACGTATAAAATGTCATCTTCCCGTATTTGTTTACGGTAAAGGAATTCTTGGAAAGAAGCTTATTATACGCATTTAATGCTTTTGTCTTTTTCGATGCTGCCTCCGCAGTCGTAGCAAACATACATACAGCTAAAAGAATGATTGCAAAAATAATTAGAAATCGGTTGTTTTTCCTTGATATAATCATTTGTTCAATCTCCTTATCTCAATAGATATATAATTATATTATAAAAAAAATAATTTTTTGGCAACCTTTTTGTGTACAATAGTCTCTAATTACTAGATTAAGCAGAGAGGGTATACCAGTTAAGCGATAATGCAAAGGAGAATATATATATGGATAAAGAAGAATTTGCGCAGGTGGTATGGGATGCAAGGGAAACCATGTATCGGATTGCGAAGACCCTGCTAAGAACTGATGTGGATTGTGAGGATGCAGTTTCTCAGGCAGTTGTGAGTGCGTTTGAAAAGCTGCATACACTAAAGAAACCGCAATATGCCAAAACATGGTTAATACGGATTGTAATGAATGAGTGCTATCATCTGGGAAAACAAAGAAAACGGGAGCAATGCTATGGGGATGACGTGATTAGTATAGCGGACAGGGTAAAAGAGTGTGAGCCGTTGTATAGAGAAGAGGAGTATTCCGAGCTATATGAAGCACTATGTGGATTGCCGGATGTGTTCCGAATGGCGCTTGTGCTTTATTACGTGGAGCAGTATAGCATTAAGGAGATTGCACAGATACAGAAGGTAACGGTAGGAACAGTGAAGAGCAGACTTTCCAGAGGGCGGAAGCTTTTAAGGGAGAAATTGCAGGACAGAAAAGTACAAAATAAACGTGCCTAAGGCAGTGATGAATGATGAGTCAGAAAAAGAGATAAAAGGCGTATAGATAAAGGAAAAATAGAAAGGATTGTGATGCCTTATGAAAAATAGAGAACAGAATATAGTGGAACAGTTGGAAAAAGAGTTCCCAATAATGCCGGATAATTTTGAAGGAATGCTTCAGCATATAATTGAGGACGAGGTTGGAGCAGCGGCAGCGGAACATATCTGTCAGGAGAAAACGAACCCAAAAAGAAAAAGGCATGTTGGGAAAACGGCGGTCAAATGGGTGGCTGTGGCTGCAATTGTATTGGTTTGTGGAGTCACGGTAACGGCTACAGAAAATAGCGATTTGTTTAAAGTTTTATCAGATATTCTTAAATGGGACCAGATAGAACCCTATATGCAGAAGGTGGACCCGGAAATCGGAGAGACGACAGAATTTGTATCAAAGCAGGAAGAGCAGATTTTTAAGGAGAATGGTGGGGAGGAGCTTACCTTTGAAAATCCTTTGTGGGAAATATCGGATGCATGGTATGACGGGGCGACCTTGTATTTTACGGCAAGTCAGTCGGAGGAGGCAAAACAACTTACTGACTGTGATGTAAGCAGCCATGACCATATCAGGGTAAATGGAAGGGATGCTCTTTTACGTGCCAATCCAATGGATGAATTTGATTATGATTATAAGCTTCCATATCATGGAAGATATGAGTGTAAGGTGGATTTAACCGATGCGCAGGTAGAGGGGGATTTAGAGGTATGTATTCCACTTGTGATTTATCGTCATGATGCAGTTAATCCACAGTCTATGTCCTATGCGGGCAAACAGGAAATCACTTTTGAAGTAAAGGCAGATAATACCGAAAAGGCGAAGAAAGCACCGGCGGGACTGGATAACCGAAAGTCATATGATTTTGATGGAGGGACAGTGGAGGTCCGGGAATTTTCCATTGCACCGTCAACCCTGAAAATAAGGTTTAAGTATACTCTGGACGGACCGGATGCAGAGGAAAAAATGGATCAGATTTGGGAATTTCAGGTGAAGGATGCCGACGGAAATGACGGGAAGATTATGGCCAGTTCCAGAGGAGATGCCTATACAACAAAGGGTGGCAGTTCTAACATGATTGTAGAAATGGAAATAAGCGGAATAGACCCGGATACGGAGTCAATTACCTTTTATATGCTGACATCTGATTGGGACAGTGAAGGAAAATCGATTCCGGGAACAGAGAAGGAAGTGAATTCCTTTACACTGCCGGTGAAGGAGCTGATTGAAGAGTGAAAGGAAAAAACATGGTAAATAAATATGGAATTTTGTTGAGTGTATGCCTTGGCATATGCCTTTTGTCGGGCTGTGTAAAATCACCGGAGGTAGAGAGCGGAGAGGGGACAGCCAAGGCAGAGGGAAAAGGCGGTAAAGCGGTGGAAGAGATTATGCAGTCCCAAGGTGAGGATTTGTCTCAATATGATTTTTTGACAGAGACAGAGAACGGATATGTCTGTAAAGTGAGTTTAGGAGATGGCAAGGCGGTGCTGAATATTGATGCAGAGATTGAAAATACGGGAGAGGAAGAGGTTTCTGTATTGGAGGCGAAAGCAAATATTGCTGGCTGGGATAAGGATAAGATAAAGGAAGCATTTTTTGAGGGAAAAGAAGGTGTGGAGGATATTACAGATATTGCTTTGGAGGAGATGAACATCGGAGAAAATGAGGAGGAAACTGCAGATGATGAAGAAATAGAACAATTTAAAAGAATGTCAGATTCCCATTTTTTACAGCTGAAGAGTCAGGATGAAACAGAGCTTTTCTTGCAGGATATCGCTTTATATTATTCTGATGATGAATTACTGAGAGAGGGGAAGAGAATGGCGCCGGAGAAAGAAGAAAAGGATGTGGAAGGGGACTTTTCTTTGGAAGCGGCATGGAATATGGTGGAGAAACGGTTTGGAGATGCTGGGCTGGGAGAGATAAAAAGAGAGTGTGGTATAGCAGAAAATTATGAGGGGGGTGAAATGGTGTATAGTCTGCATTTTACGACAAGGGTAAAGGAGCTGCCATTGGTGACTTCTACCGGTTCTGTTTCAATTGATGAATTGGTGGCAGGAGGATATGCCGTAGTGAGAAAGGCTGGAATTGAAATGATGCAGATGGAAAATGGATTTTGGGATATACAGACTGAAAAGCAGGTACAGATATTCCATATAGGGCAGTTGATAAACCTGTTGGAGCAATATGTATCTGAGGGAAGAATTCAATGTTCGGATGAGCTTGTTTTTAAAAAATGTGAACTGAGCTATTTTCTGAGTACAGATGACTGGCAGAATGCAACGCTTACACCGGTATGGAGAATTTATATTCCTTTTGCAGAAAAGATAGAAGAAAATATAGATACAGCAGTCCCCTGTGATATTGTAATTGATGCGTCAACAGGTGAGATTCTCAGGATGCAGTGAAGGAAAATGGATTGGGGAGGTAATACAATATGTCGAAGAATAAACGGAGAACATTGGAATTATGTTTTTTGCTCTGCCTTTTGTCGGGATGTGTAAAGCCGCCAGAGATAAAGGACGGCACAGAAATTGCAAAGGCAGAGAGTGAAACAGAGAATGTACAGCAGTCTATGCCGGAAAAAAAGGATTTATCGTCATATGATTTTTTAGAACAGACGAAAGAGGGGTATTTCTGCAGGACAACGCTTGAGGAGGGCGAAAATAAGATTACGGTTGATGCTTTGGTGGAACAGACAGGTCTTGAGACTGTCCCTATACTGACTGCAAAGGTGCTGGATGAAAAACTTGACGAGGAAAAGATAAAAACCACCTTATTTAAAGGGTTATCGCTCTATGATGCGGCAGACGAGGTAAGGGCGGAGATAGAGGCTGATAAAGAAAACGAGGATTATGAGGTAGTTACGTCTGACATGATGAAGTCTGATCCGGCAAATGATTTGGTGCTCAGAGGGCAAAAAGATGAGAGCCTCAGTTTTGACCGGTATGCGGCAGGCATTCAGTATACCGGAGAGGAATACAGGCAGGTAAAAGCGCTGGATAGAGCGTGGGGAGAGGCGGATGCCACCATGCAGGAGGCAGGAGAGAAGCTTCCCCAAAGGGTCTGGTTTGGGAAGGATATACGGGAAGATTTTACCGAGGCTGTGGCATGGGACACTCTTTGCAGTGCAATGGAGCAGATTGGCATTACCGATTTAAAGAAAATCTGCGGAGAAACCTTCTGTGACTCAGAGGGGCAGGGGTATTATGCATTCAGTTTTACGCGGTGCATAGAGGGCATTCCTTTGATGAGCGGAGAAGCACAGGCACAGAGAAATCCATTATGTGTAATCGGGGAGGCAGAAGTGACTGCGGACGGAGTTGCAGATATTCAGGCGGACAATATTCTGTGGGAAACCTTATCGTCAGAGGATACACAGTGCATAAATGTGGGGCAGTTCATTGAACTGGTCGGACAATATTTAAAGGACGGAAAAATAACGGGTGATGGAAGCATTACCTTTAACCATGTGGAATTAACCTATATGATGGTGACAAAGGACTGGGAAATTGCTGAATTTAAACCGGTATGGAGGATGTATGTACCTCTTGAGGAACTCCTTGCCGCAGAGGGTAATATTCACGGCAGTATGGAGTTTGTTGTGGATGCAGTGACCGGAGAAATTATTAACCAGATATCGTATTGAAAGATGTCTGCTGTATCACATAGGGGAGCGGAATATGAAGCAGTAGCAGTAGAAGTAGAATAAATATTGTTGCAGGAACCATTTGAAAATGGAAGGAGTGGAAGGCACTTTGAAAATATGGAAAGAGTTAGGAGCTATGGTATTTTTCATCTGTATTTTAAATGGCTGTGCAAAACCACCGGATGCAAAAAGTGAGAATGGGTTGTCCTATGCAAAAGGTGATAGTGAAAAGGAAGCAGAAGCCTTTCTGGAAAATGCCCGGGCAGTGTCTGGATATATCAATACAGTTGAAGGTGGATATCAGATAACCTGTCATTTGGGAGAGGAAGAAAATGGGCTGGATATTGATGCATTTGTGGATGACATCTACATACAGGATGTGCATCCGCTGACTGCAAAGGCAGGAAGTTTAAATCAGGAAAATATTTGCCGTACATTTTTTGAGCAGGGTGGTGCGGAGAATATCACAGAAAAATATCTGAAAGAACTGGAAGCAGAAATTGCAAAGATTCCAGAAGAAGAAAGGGAAGAAAATCAGCCATATATGGAACCGGTTCAGGAATTCTATCTGCAGGGAACATCCGGGAATAGAAGCTTTGGCTTGTCAGGAACCAGCTTTAATTATCTGGATAATCATTTATATATGCAATATGAGGATATGTGCAGGGAAGAGCATAATTACGGTCTGGCAGAAAATATCGGAAAAGATTTTAGTATAGAAACGGCATGGGGCGAAGTTGAAGATGTGATGAAGAAAATCGGTATGGAGGATATTAAACTGGTATCCTGTGCAGCGACAGTCACCCCGAATGGAGAGGGTTTTTATGACATGGAGTATACTGCTATAGTCAGTGGGATTCCGATTTTATCCCGGGAACAGTTTATTTTAGGATACCTGTGTCCGTATGGTGATGTAGAAATCGGAAAATCGGGAATAGCAGAAATAGATGCACACGATCTTGTGTGGGAACAAATAAATGTTATGGACGAAAGTGTGATGTCTGCCGAAGATATGCTGGCAATTCTAAGCCAGTATGTATCAGATAATAAAATAGCATATACCCAGGGTGTAACCTATGATGCCTGTGAGCTGGTTTACATTATAAATACAGAGGACTGGCAAACGGCAGTTTTCCAGCCGGCATGGCATCTGTATGTTAAACAGCCTTATCCATCCGGACAGAAGGAGGGAATGCTTTTTGGAATAGATACCGAAGTGAAAGAAATCTTGATTTCTGCCACTACTGGTGAGGTAATACCGCAGTGGTAATCTGAAAGAGGAGTGAATAAGGAATGAAACAATATAACTTATTTTTTAGACATGACATAAAGCGTGCCCTGTCGGAAAAGGGATTTATTCTGGGAATTGCACTGCTTATGGCAGTATTTATCAACTGCCTCCACCAATATGTCAGAACCGACGGGAGCATGAGCACATGGGAGATTATCATTGATGCTATGGCGCTTTCGGGTTTTGGCCCCTTTGCGGCAGTGTTTCCGGCACTGGGTTATTCCTCGCAGTTTGCCCAGGAATATAACAGCGGTTACTTAAAAATGATTACCTCCCGGATGAGCTGGAAGCAGTATGGAAGGATACGGATTCTGTCTGTGGGATTGTCCGGCGGGCTGATTATGGCAGTACCGTTTTCGGTTCTTATGGTCTATGCCTATGCGGTGGGAACACATGAAGTGCCGGAATTTATCAAAGGAACCGTTATGGAATGGTATCTGGAAAATTATGGAAGCGGGTATGTTCTTGGCTTTCGGGTCCTGCTTGGCTTCCTGTTCGGCGTCATGTTTTCCCTGATCAGCCTTGCCTTTGCCGTCTGGTCCGCAAACCGGTATGTGGCAATGATTGCCCCGTTTATTCTGTATGAGGCATTGTGGGCTCTGCTGCCGTTAAAGGTCATGTTTTTAAATCCGATTTACATGGTGCGGGGTGATGACCTTGGTTCCTATCCGTTGTCGGCAGGGATGGAGCTTATCTATATTATAATCGCAGTGGTTGCTATATGGCTGGGAATGAAAAGGCGTGCCGGACAGGAGTAGGGAAACCAAAAGAACGTCTGCTGTACAGAATGGAAGAAAACTGTCGGTAGGCAGAATGGAGATGAACATGAAAGATATCATAAAACTATGTGTATATGAATTCCGTATTCAGATGACCTCTAAGCGTGTATGGCTTGGATATCTGGTGGGAATCGTCATTGTGTTAAATCAGGCTCTTGGCTTTGTGCGGTATGGAGCTTTCATAGGAGAACCGGTCAATGTGCTGGAAGCATTTATTATTGTGGGAAACTGTGACCGGACCATCATGTTTCTGGCAGTGGGCTGGCTGCTGATTATGTCGGAGGCACCGTTTGTAGACCGGATTTCCTTTTATGCCCTTTACCGGACGAAACGGAGCCGGTGGAACCGGGCGATGCTGCTGTATATTGTCTGCCAGGCGGTCATCTATTATGCCGTGATCGCAATCGTTGTCATGGCGGTAAGCGGTGTGAACGGGTATTTTGCCAATATATGGAGCGTTCCGTTTATGCGTGTACTGGAGCCCATGAGCGGTGCTGGGGATTTCAATGTGGATTTCCCGTCAGCGGACTTTGCGGATGTGGAAAGTGTCTTTACAGGATTTGCCCATACCTTTGCCCTGCAGGTGCTCTATGCGGTACTGCTTGGGATTCTGGTGTATGTGGTAAGCCAGGTAACAAGCCGGATGGCGGGACCTGTGGCGGCATTTATCCTCCATTTTCTGGGCTATGAAATCATGAAGGAAGGCTATGGATTTACCATTACCTATTCCCTGCTGGCACGGTCCATCCCGGCATTTCAGGTAGGGAACCTACCGCTGGCAGACCTTTTCCAGAGCTATCTTATTTTTGCAGTGTTTATCCTGGTTCTGGTGGGGATATCCGGGCGGGCGGTCCGGTATATGGATTTTAAAAATATGGCGATACAGGAAGGGGATTGAATGAGATGGCTTTGGAATATAGGCATATCGGGTTTTCATGGTGGTACATACCGGCAACGTTGGTATTTGCCCTGCTGGACTACAAATGGGCGGGTCCTAGTGGTGGTATTTTGGAAGTTCTCCTTGGCGGGATAGAGGTCATACAATGTGAGGAGAGCGGCGGGGAAATCCTGCCGTTTCCCATGGGAAGATGGCTGTTTGTTTTCGGGTGGCTTTTTCTGACAGCAGGGCTTTATAGCATACGGGCAAGAAGGCTGTTTGTATTGGAGCTTTACCGATATGGTTCCTTTGGCAGATGGTGGCTTAAGCAATGCCTCCGGATTCAGGGAATGTCATTTATATTGTATATGGAAATGGTGCTGGTGTGGTATGTCTTAGAATTGATGACCGGAAGGAAAACGGAGGAAGCGGGGTGGATTCTGCTCACCTTTGGTCTGCATGCAGCCGTACTTGTAGCAGTGGAGATATGTCTGAATCTGTTGGCGATGAAGGGAATGGCCGCAGGGATACTTATTATTGCAGAGGGCATGGGTTATGTCCTTGCGGAACAGACAGGCAATCCATGGCTGGCAGGCGGTATGTTTGTCAGGAGCAGCCGGTATATAGAGAATGGATTTTCGCTGTCTGTCATGTATAGTGTGGAAATACTTTTGCTGGTATTTTGCTATACAGCGATTTGGCGGCTTGAAAGGAGTGGCAGGCTGGAAAACCGGCTGTTTGGGAAAGAAGAGTAATTTGTGGCGACAACAAAAAAGCCAACGGAAAATAGCTAGAAAGGCGGTAAGGATATGGATACAATAATACGATTGGAACAGCTTACAAAGAGCTTTAAAAAGGAAGAAGTGTTAAAGGGAATCGACATGGAATTTGAAGCCGGAAAAATATATGGAATCGTGGGCAAGAACGGCTCCGGAAAAACGGTGTTATTCAAGATAATAGCGGGTTATATCAAACCAAGCTCCGGCAGGGTGTTTGTGGAAGATAAGGAGATTGGTGTAGATACGGACTTTGCGGAGAATATGGGACTGATTATTGAGACACCGGGATTCTTAACCCAGTATAATGCCTATAAAAATCTTGCCTACCTTGCAGCAATCCGCAAGAAAATTGGAAAGGAAGAAATCCGTCAGGCAATTGAACTGGTGGGACTTGACCCGGACAGCAGGAAAAAGGTGGGGAAATTTTCTTTAGGAATGAGACAGAGACTGGGAATCGCACAGGCGATCATGGAAAATCCTGATTTGATCATTTTAGACGAGCCGATGAACGGACTGGATAAGCATGGAATCCGTCTGGTAAAGGAGCTGCTTTGCCAGTTGAAGGAGCAGGGGAAAACGATACTGCTTTCCAGCCATTACGCGGAGGATATGGAGGTCTGCGACGAGGTGTACGAGATGGATGAGGGCTGCTTAACCTGTTGTAGGGGATTGCTTTAAAAAAGATATTCCCTATGGCAATTTTGTGTGACTGGCTGTAAAATAGAAAATATGGATTTGGCAAATTCCTCAATACAGGTATTTAAAGGAGCAAGGCATAAAGGAGAGCACAATGCATTATGTAGAGGCAAAGGGAATCTTATCCCCGCATAACGGAATGAATTTGTACCGTGGCTGTACCCATGGATGTATTTACTGTGATTCCAGAAGTACCTGCTACGGTTTTACCCATGCATTTGAAGATGTTGAGGTAAAAGAAAATGCACCGGCTCTGCTGGAAAAAGCACTGCGGTCAAAAAGAAAGAAATGTATGATTGGAACAGGTGCCATGTGCGACCCGTATATGCATTGCGAGGAGGAGGTACAGCTGACAAGAAAATGTCTGGAGCTGATTGAAAGATATGGCTTTGGTGTTGCAATTCAGACAAAGTCTGACCGGATATTACGGGATATTGACTTGTTAAAGAGTATTAATGAAAAGGCAAAATGCGTGGTGCAGATGACGCTGACAACCCATGATGAGGCACTTTGCAAAATCTTAGAGCCTAATGTATGTACAACGAAGGAGCGGGTAAAGGTTCTTAAGATTTGCCATGAGTTGGGAATTCCCACGATGGTCTGGCTTTCGCCGATTTTGCCATATATCAATGATACGGTGGAAAACATACAGGGGATTTTAGATTATTGCATTCAGGCAAAAGTATACGGCATAATCTGCTATGGAATGGGAGTAACCTTACGGGACGGGGACCGGGAATATTTCTATGCTGCTCTTGATAAGCATTTTCCGGGAATGAAGGAGAGATATCATCAAAAATATGGCTATTCCTATGAGATAACAAGTGACAGAAATGCAGAATTGATGAAGTTATTTAAAGACACCTGCGCAGAAAATGGAATAGAACATGATATGGATAAATGCTTTCAGTTTCTGCGGGAGCTTCCAGAGAAATATGAACAGCTGACGCTTTTTTAGAATCAAGGAGATAGAAAAAGGAAATTTATGACAAAAAAAGAGTTTAAACGGGCCATGCAATGCGGTCTTGGCAGATGTATTCAGGAATTGAAAACTTGCGGTAATATCGAGAAATACCGTGATATTATACTGTGGGGATGTACTCATAATCTT
Organism: uncultured Clostridium sp.; assembly: GCA_947178475.1. GTDB lineage: Bacteria > Bacillota > Clostridia > Lachnospirales > Lachnospiraceae > CAG-590. Next base: position 13,388 of record CAMWYM010000055.1, read on the forward strand.
GCCTATGATGCACAATGTGAGGGGACAAGGAGTTATTATTTGTATAAACTGGTGAAATGCTATCCGGATACAGATTTTTTTGTGGATGCAGTGATTCCATATTTTTACAAGAGTATCGCTAGATCTGATTGGAGCTTTGACCAGTTCTGTGATTTTTTGGGATGGTTTGCAGGAGAGGGAAATCCGACAGCACTCCATGCATTACAGGAAAATTACAGGCGTATGTATGATGTTTTAAAGGTAAGGAAAAGACGATTGTCAGATGGGATATTACCGGTACGTGATAATTTTGAGAAGCTTTGTATTGACATTGTGAATATGCCAGACTACAAAGAAGACTGTGAAGCTGCTTATTTTAGAATGGTAGAGGAGTTAGGCTGTTTAATACTTGATAATCCTTTGTTTGAGACATGGGGCTTTGACTGGTTTCAGGCATGCTGGGAGAATGAATTTGGAAAAGCAAAAATTCGCAAACAGCTGGAGAAAAGAGCAGAGAATGCCAAAGGAACAAAAGTCTATTTTGCATCCATGTTAAAAAAGGAAGATAACAGAGACAGATATGCTGTAAAACGCAGGGAAAAAATAGAGAATATGACAGCCAGAGAAATTTATCGATTATTGCAGAATGGCGGAAAAATAGGATGGGTCAGAAGTGATATTCCCATCATGCTGGCACCTATAATGAGGAGAAACGGAAAAGAAAAAGAGGTAAAAAAGCTTGCTGCTTATTATCAAAGGGAGACTGATTTGGTATTGAAAAGCCAGCTGCTTCGCTTTCTGGCAAACAGGTATTGTACGGATTTGCTGGATATGGCAGCCGTGATTGCTGACTCAAAATCAGAGAATGCAGCATTACAGGAAAATGCATTCAGGGCATTGGGTTTTATGACCGACATACGGGTACATAATTATGCGTTGGAGCTGCTGCAAAAAAATGAGCATTTAGAAGATGTGATTTCTATGTTAGCAAATAATTATGTAAAAGAGGATTGTGACATTCTGGTCGCTTTGATAAAAGCACTTCCGGTTACCTATCAGGAAAAGGATATCTGCTGGCATGGACCCTTTATGGCGGTTTTGGATTTATTAGAGACAAGAGGAGTAAAGCATCCTCCAAGAGAACTGCTATATTATATGTATGAGCACACGCTATGCTCCAGCTGTAGAGAATCCATATTAAGGGAAATGAGCCGCAGGAAAATGCTCACCCGGGAGATTTTACAGGAGTGTTTATATGACAGTAATGATGAGATAAGGGAGCTTGCGAAAAAGCGTTTAGCAAAAATGGAAGGCAACAGGAATGGGGAAAATCTGGTTTAGAAAAGAGGCACCATTTTAAAGCAGACTTTAGGACATTTCCGCAAGAATAGTCTGTATAACACTCTCATACTCGGAAATCCGCTTTGCCTTGCGCACTTTTTTCAGCAGGGAATCAGATGCCTGCACATATGGTCCCATGTAGCTCCAAAGCTCTTTCATTTTATACAGCACCGGCTGGTCGCCGGACATATAGTCCATGTAGCCGGCAAGGAGTTCATCATGAAAAGCCTTAAAGGTAGAGAGCTTTTCCGTTGAGGGCAGTGTGGCTTCCCCATTGCGGAGAAGCTGAAAAAGCTCGGGATTTGCCAGTACACCCCGACCTAACATGACAGCCTCGGTAGAAGGAATCTTGTTAAGCAAGTCAAGGTAACGCTTGACAGATGTGATTTCCCCATTGTAACAAAGGGGAATACCGTTGTTTTTTAATGAGTCTGCTGCCAGCTTAAATGCGTCCACATGGGGAGTGCCCTTATAAAATTCTTTCTGATACCGGGGATGGATGATCAACTCTTTGATAGGATATTTTTTATAAATGTCAAGGATATCCTCCCATTCGTATTCCGATTCGATACCGATTCTGGTTTTAATGGAAATGTCTAAAGGGCATTTTGCAAATATCTCCTCTAGGAAATGATCCAGCTTGTCCGGAACATCCAAGAAGCCGGCACCACGTTTTTTGGCAACAACCGTTCCAGAAGGACAGCCAAGGTTAAAATTTACTTCTTTATAACCGTAAGTCTGAAGCTCTTTGGCAATTGCTAAAAATGTTTCTGCCTGATTGGTCAGAATTTGGGGAACAACCTTTATATCCTTGTTATTCTCCGGTAGAATATCACGGAGCTCCTTGCTGCTCAATACCTTATTGGACAAAAAGGGCGTGTAATAGCAGTCGGCACCACCGTAATGGCGGTGTAGTGCATTGCGGTATATATAGGTTGTGATTCCCTCCATGGGTGCCAGATAAAATTTCATGTTGTGTGCCTTTCTGGGTTTTATCAATTATTTTATATGGTTAAAGCCGATTTCATCGACTGCGAGACTTTATTCCGTGGAGTTTTGCAATCACCTATGAAAACGGAATTATTGCTATATTTATTACTGTGATTATATCATCTGGGATGTGCACCGTAAAGTGCGGCTCATAAAATATCTCGTTTCCATAGAAATGATCTGGGCATTCGATCAAGGAAATATATTCTTAACAGGAAAAATGGAAAAACGCATGTGCTCTATCGAAGGCAAATACGAGAATTGAAAAAGGAAAGGGAATATGATAATATGATGCTAATAAATAAGAGGAAGGCAGGTGTATAGACAATTGAATAGCACAAGGATAAAAGAACAAAAAGAGAGCAATTGCTGCAACGAATTAGAGAGTTTCGCCTGCGGGATGATGATTGCATGACAAAGTGCTTTGAGAGCAATATTGAATGCACAGAATTGTTATTGCATATAGTAATGGATAAACTGGATTTAGATTTATTACGGAAAATGATGTATTAAGGAAAGGATGTTGGATATGGATGTTGTGAAAAAACGAGATGGAGAGACTTATGTTATAAAGGTTGTTTCACCGGAAGAACAGAATCAGGTTCTCTCCAGCAGTGATATAGAGATGGATGCCAGAGCCAGACAGGCAGTAAAAGCTGCAATAGAAAAAGCAGAATTTTGCAAAAAACCGGTTGCACGGTATGATATAGAAACGAAAAGGGCGTACATTGAATATGCAGATGGGGTGAGAAAGTATGTCGAATAAGAAGCCGATGATACTTGTTCTTGCTGGTCCAAATGGGTCGGGAAAAAGTACAATTACACAGTTTTTTGAAAAAGTAGGTACTTATACAAATGCGGATGATATTGTTGCATCAACAGGTATGAGTAATGAAAAAGCTGCAAAGTATGTAGATAAAAAGAGATATTCTTCAATTGAGAATAAAGAAGATTTTACGTTTGAAACAGTTTTATCCTCAACGTATAAATTGGATATTTTGAAAAAGGCAAAACAGGAAGGGTATTTTATAAAATGTGTCTTTGTGTTGACAATAGATCCTCATATCAATATATCACGAGTGGAAACAAGAGTTGCCTTAGGTGGACATGATGTTGATAAAAAGAAAATAGTTGAACGCTATTATAAGTCATTAGATAATATAAAACAGTTAATGAAAATATGCGATATTCTGCATGTGTATGATAATACGACACAACCAACAAGAATTATTAGAAAACATAAGGAAGAGGTTTCTATTTTTCCAAATGAGAATTGGTCGGAAGAGCAGATTATGGAATTAATATAGTATGTCGAATAGCACATGCAAGTAATAAAAGCAGGTAAGGATAAACGAGGTAATATATGCTGGGAAACAAAAGAGGAAAGCTTCTTAGAGAGTATGTAGCAGATTATACGGTATTTGATTTGGAGACGACGGGAGTCCGTACGGATTATGATTCCATTATTGAAATTTCAGCGGTAAAGGTGACTGGAGGAAAGGTGGCGGACACGTTTAGCAGTCTGGTGAATCCGGGAAGACCAATACCCTACGGAGCCACAAAGGTGAATGGAATCAGTGATGAAATGGTGGCAGATGAGCCGCCAATAGACATTGTTTTTCCTAAATTTATGGAATTTATTGGTGAGGATATCTTAGTGGGGCATAACATTCATTCCTTTGATATGAAGTTTATCTGGCGAGTGGCAGAAGAAATGTACGGAAAGACAATCGGTAACGATTATATTGACACACTTTCTATGGCAAGGAGATGTCTGCCCCAGCTTGCCCATCACAAGCTGGTGGATATTGCGACCTATTATCAAATTAGTACAGCGGGAGCCCACAGAGCATTAAATGATTGCTTGATGAACCAGCAGTGTTTTGAGCTGATGGCAAAGGAAAAGATAGTCTATGCCGAAAAGGTTTGTCCGAGATGTGGAAGCGAATTAAGACGCAGAAACGGAAGATACGGGGAGTTCTTCGGCTGCAGTGGATTTCCGGCATGCCGGTATACGGAGAATTGCTGAGTTCGAGTGATGAAATGCGATTTGGCAACATTTTTAAAATCATGCACTAAATAATTACATCAATGGCTATGAAAAACCTTGCTGATTTTCAGATATGGAAACTGAATATCGGCAAGGTCTTTTTTATGTTTTCTTCGTTCTCAATTTTCTGAAATTTTGCTGTGATTGGGGTATGATATATGATATAATCTCAAAGTTGTAGAGAGCGACAATAATGACAGGAGAAATTTCCTATGCAAGAGAGCCGATTATTCAAAATAGTATATCATTTATTAAACAAAGGTCATGCGACCGCACCGGAGCTGGCGAAGAAGTTGGAGGTTTCTGTTCGAACTATCTATCGTGACATTGAAGCTTTGAGCGAAGCAGGAATCCCTATCTATGCAGAAACAGGACGTGGGGGAGGATTCCACCTGATGTCCGACTTCGTTCTGGGTAAAGCCATGTTGTCAGAAAGGGAAAAGAGAGAATTGCTGGCTGCTTTACAGAGTCTTACGGTTACTGGTAATACTTATCCGGATGGCTTATTGGAAAAATTGACCGCGCTTTTTTCTGCTCCTTCAGAAAGTTGGTTTGGAGTGGACTTTTCACGATGGGGAAATGAAACCAGAGATAAGCAGTGTTTTGAACTGTTAAAGACAGCAGTTTTTGAAAAACGATGTGTGAAACTTCATTATGCCAGCATGAGTGCTGTCTTCAGTGAAAGAATCGTACAACCAGTAAAATTGCTGTATAAATCAAGGGCGTGGTATTTACACGCATTTTGTATGGAGCGACAGGCGTATCGATTTTTTCGATTAAGTCGTATTTTAGATTGTGAACTGATGGATGAAGGAATAGAGCCTCCGCCTTCGCTGGAATATGAGGATACATCCACACAAGAATACTGCAAATTTGTATTACTTTTTTCAAAAGAAGTAACTTATAGAGTGTATGACGAGTTTAGCCCCGATCTGGTACAAAGACAGGAGAATGGTGATCTGCTCGTCACGGCATGGATGCCATATGATGAATGGGTAATTGGCTTTTTGCTTTCCTTTGGACACCTTGTGGAGATTATAGAACCGCTTGCCCTGAAAGAAGTGATAGCAGAACGGGCAAAAAAAATATACGAAAAGAATAAAGCCTGACATAGGATGTCAGGATTCTTTTGATATAATATTTGTAAAAAGCTACATCTTAAGGATTTATATGGTGAGCGAGGTCATAGGGGGAAATCATGAAAGAAAAATCAAAAGAAAAGATGAGCCTGTTACAGGCACTGCGTAATAACATCTATGTCATGAAGCTGGGGAATGAAATTTCCCGGTCTCGTGTCATACATGCTTTTATTACAAAGGTATTTTTTTACTTTGAATGGATCTTTTTCAGCGCATATTTCCTGAAATATATTGTGAATGCTCTTGACACCGGAAAAGAGGCAAAAGAGATTTTCCTTTTTATTCTGTCCTGCGGCGTTCTGTTTTTTGGAATCAATCTGTACCGTGACTATATGGAAAATGTGATTGTTCCTTTGACAGATACCCGGATTTACCATGGCGTGTACATGAGGCTTTATCGAAAAGCGAGAAAAGTGGAATTGCGCTGCTATGAAAATGCTGATTTTTATAACAGGTATACAATGGCCATTGATGATGCAGGGACAAAGGTATCTACGATCATAGACAGCTTTTGGGGAATATTTACCGGTATTGTGGCGGTGGTTGTTGTATTTTACACTATGTTTGAGATCGCACCGCTTTCCGTGTTATTTATTATCTCTCCAATGATTGGGAATTTCCTGTTCGGGGCGGCCTGGAACAGGCTCCTTGTGGAGCGATACCAGGAGAATGCTCCCTATGACAAGGTCATTAACTATGTGAATCGAGTCATGTATCTGGTGGATTATGCTAAGGAGATCCGGCTTTCTAATGTGTTCCGGCTTCTTACCAGACAATATAAAGATGCCACAAAGGGCAGCATGGATCTGGCTGATAAATATGCGTTCAAAACAGCGGCCATGGAATTTTTAAAAAATGAATTTACCTTCACCATTATTTTTGAGGGTGTACTTTTTTATGCTGTCTATGAAAATATTGTAACAAAGAGGATATC
>CAMWYM010000056.1 GCA_947178475.1 uncultured Clostridium sp.
GTCAGGAGATAAATCAAAATATAAAATACGCTTGACTTATAAAGCTTTTTTTAATATAATGGGCTAGATGTTTTCAAAGATAAGGAGGTGTATGGGAAGATGAAGATGACATTTCAGCCAAAGAAGAGACATAGATCTAAAGTGCATGGATTCAGAAAAAGAATGAGCACAAAGAATGGTAGAAAAGTTTTGGCCGCAAGACGTGCAAAGGGTAGAAAACGTTTATCAGCATAGGTCACAGATTTGTGACCTTTTATTTTGTCAGGAATCAATTAAATGAAACAATTTATTTCTTTAAAGAACAGTTTAGAATTTGGAAATGTATATAAACGAGGTAAATCCTACGCAAATAAATATCTCGTTATGTATATAGTGGACAATAATCTGGAGATAAACAGAATTGGGATATCTGTTAGTAAAAAGGTTGGAAACAGCGTTGTCAGGCATCGTGTCACCAGATTGATTAGAGAGGTCTATCGACTACAGCAGAATAATATTGAAAAGGGACATGATATTGTAGTGGTAGCGAGGGTTAATTCTAAAGGTCATAGCTATTGGGATATTGAAAGTGCATTTCTCCATTTGGCTAAGCTGCATCGAATATTGGCTTTTAAGCCTTCTTCTGGAAAATGTACAAATTAAGGTGTAATTTTGAACATTATTAAGAATATTCTCATTAAAATGATAAAATTTTATAAGAAATATATATCTTCTCTGAAGGGACACGGAACCTGTAAATATTATCCTACCTGCTCAACTTATGCCATTGAGGCCTTAGAGGTTCATGGTGTAATAAAAGGAAGTCTTTTGGCAGTTTGGAGAATTTTGCGTTGTAATCCGTTTTCTAAGGGTGGATATGACCCGGTTCCACAGAAAAAATCTTAAGGAGGACTTTATTTTGATGTTTTTGACGGCACAAGGTGGTATTTTGGGACCATTTGCCTGGATATTAGGTAAGCTTTTGAATTTGATTTATAATTTATTGGCAGATGGAAATGGAATGGCCAATATCGGTATCTGCATTATCATTTTTACTATTGTGGTAAAATTAATATTATTTCCGCTCACTTTTAAACAGCAGAAATCTTCAAAAATAAATATGATTATTCAGCCGGAGATGCAGAAGATTCAGAAAAAGTACAAGGATAAAAAGGATCAGGAATCCATGATGAAGCAGCAACAGGAAATGCAGGCTTTATATGATAAATATGGAACCTCAATGACCGGTGGATGTCTTACAGCATTTGTGCAGATTCCGATTATCTATGCGCTTTATCGGGTAATTCAGAATATTCCGGCATATGTTAATAGTGTCTATAATATGTATGCTCCAATTGCGCAGGGTATAATTGATAGCAAGGGAAGCAATGCACAACAATTTTTGATTGATTTTGTATCAGACGAAAAAATCAGTGGTGCCAGTTATGCTATCAGTAGATTTCAAAAGCTGGTTGAAGTCGGTGTGGATAATATAATTGATGTATTATCAAATTTTGGAGTATCCAATTTACAGACATTATCCGATACATTGCAAATTAATACGGTAGATCAGATTGATAAAATTGAACAGATTCATTCCTTTGTAATGGGAATAAATATTTCTGAGGCTCCGGGATATAAATTAAGCTGGGCACTGGTAATACCTATTGCATCTGCACTTTTTAATTATTTGTCGATGAAAGTAACCTCTTCTAATACGCCTCAGACAGGGGATAACATGTCAAATACCATGATGAAGAGTATGCAGCTTTCCATGCCAATAATGTCATTTTTCTTATGTATGACTTTACCGGTTGGTATAGGTATCTATTGGACTGCAAATGCAATTATCTCTTTGTTGACACAGTTAGTGATTAATGCTTATTATAACCATGTGGATATGGATGAAATGCTAGAAAAGCAGATGAAAATGGCAGAAGAGAAAAAAGCAAAAAGAGGTGGTAAAAAAACCTTTATGGAGCGATTGATGGATTCTTCTGCAGAGGCACAGGAACAGTATGAAAAGCAACAGGCTATTAAGAAAAATTCTGCAGCTTCCTTAAAAAATTATGTTCCTTCTGAGGAAGCAAAAAAGGCAGCAGTTAATAAGGCAGGCCGACAATACAAAGAAGGAAGTATTGGCGCAAAGGCAAATATTATGTTGAATTACAATAATTCAGATAAAAATAATAGAAGTAAGGAGGAAAAGTAAAATGGATTACAGAGAGTTTAAAGGTAAAACAGTAGAGGAGGCAGTTACAACTGCATCGGTTGAGCTTGGAGTTACCAGCGTTGAATTGGAATATGAAGTAGTGGATAAAGGTTCTTCCGGATTTTTGGGAATAGGTGCAAAATCTGCAGTGATTAGAGCAAGAAAATCAGAGAAGCAGGATGGGGATAAAACTATTCTGGATAAAACAAATAGCTATCTGGAAACTCTGTTTAAAGCAATGGATATCGAAACAAAGGTCAATATTGATTTTGATGAAGAGAATAATAATATGAATATTGATTTAGAAGGACCAGAGATGGGTATACTGATTGGCAAGAGAGGTCAGACCTTGGATGCACTTCAGTATTTAATTAGTCTGTATGTCAATAAGGAAAGTGAATCTTATATTCGTGTTAAATTAGATACAGAAAACTATCGTGCAAGAAGAAGAGATACACTGGAAAATCTTGCTAAAAATATTGCTTTTAAGGTAAAGAGAAGCAGAAGAAGTGTTACACTTGAGCCAATGAATCCTTATGAGAGAAGAATCATTCATTCAGCTCTTCAAAATGATAAGTATGTGGCAACCAGAAGTGAGGGAGAAGAGCCTTATCGTAAGGTGGTTGTATATTTGAAAAAATAAAAATGTTATTATAGAAAGTCATGTAAAAGGGACTGTCGCATTAAGAAAAAATTTCTTTGCGGCAGTTCTCTTTTGTTTTTTTCTATACACTTTTTGTAAATTAGGGTATAATAACTATATATTTTTTATAAATAGAATTTTTTGATTTGGAGAGAAGGATTATGTTGAAAAGAATATTCAAACTATTGATTGGTATTGGTGCATTGGGATTTTATTATATTGTGTTTTGTATGATTTTTGGTATTGATTTTAAAGACCCTTGGGAAAATGTTATGGAGTGGGCATATAAGGATTGAGGAAAAAGGATATGATTGGATTTTCAGATACCATTGCTGCTGTAGCTACAGGAATGAACCAGGGTGGAATTGGTATTATCCGAATAAGTGGTGAGAAGGCAATTGAAGTGGTAGATTCTATTTTTGACCCGAAGAAAAACGGAAAAGAGGTTCGGAATCTTTCTTCTTATACGGCTGCCTATGGTAATATTATAGATAAAAAACAATTGAATAGGATTATTGATGAAGTGATTGTTCTGGTAATGAAGGCACCTTCCACTTATACAAGAGAGGATGTAGTGGAGATTGATTGTCATGGCGGCATGCAGGTGATGAAGCAGATTCTTCAATTGTTATTGGAAAACGGAGCAAGACTGGCCCAGCCCGGTGAATTTACAAAACGGGCATTTTTAAATGGCCGTATTGATTTATCTCAGGCAGAGTCTGTTATGGATTTAATATCTGCTAAAAGTGATTTGGCAGCAAAGACAGCATTATCCCAATTAAAAGGAAGTCTGAAAGAAAAGATTGAAAATCTGCGTAAGCAGTTGATTCATCATATCGCATATATTGAATCTGCTTTGGACGACCCGGAGCATTATAGTCTGGATGGATTTCATGAGACATTAGATGAAGTGCTTATGAAAATAGATGAAGAAATTTTCCACTTAATTCAAACCGCTGAAGATGGAAAAATGATGAAAGAGGGTATCCGTACCGTTATTCTCGGCAAACCAAACGCAGGAAAGTCTTCCATATTAAATGTAATGATTGGAAAGGAACGTGCCATAGTAACGGACATCGCCGGAACTACAAGAGACACCTTAGAGGAATTTATTTCTATTGAAGGGATTCCTTTAAATATTGTGGATACTGCAGGTATCAGGAATACAGAGGATGTAGTAGAAAAAATCGGAGTGGACAAATCTATAGAAGCCATGGAAGAAGCGGATTTGATATTATTTATTATTGATGCTTCTGTCGCATTAGATGAAAATGATTATCAGATTATGGAAAAAATCAAAGACAAACAGGTTATTATTTTGCAAAATAAATCTGATTTAGATTATGTAGTAAAAAAGGAAGAGATTTTATCACATTTGAATAAGCCAATAATTGATATCAGTGCAAAGGAGCAAACAGGATTTGAGGATTTTTATAAATTATTAAATGATATGTTTTTTCATGGCTCTCTTTCTTATAATGATGAAGTATATATTACAAATATGAGACATAAGGAAGCTCTTGAAGAAGCTCTTAACAGTATTCGACTGGTGAGAAGGAGTATAGCAGATGATATGCCGGAGGATTTTTATTCCATAGATTTAATGGCAGCCTATGAACGGCTTGGATATATTATTGGAGAGGCTTTAGAGGATGATTTGGTAGATACGATATTCAGGGAATTTTGTATGGGTAAGTAGTAATATATAACACTATATTTTATACATTATAAAAATAGATAAAGGAAATAGGAGAAATACCATGAGTGAAAACATAGGAACTGGGATAAATTTACTGAGTAAGGGTAAGATCATATTGATTAAAATTGTAGTATTTTTAGTTGCAATAGTAGTCATAGCGGCAATAATGTTTTTTAATGGTTATAAAATCGCCACAGAGAAATCTGAAAAAACAATCAAAGAACTGGAAGAAGAAAAAGAGAAACTTTCAGACCCTGCTGCTCAATATGAAATAGCTTCAAGAGAAATAAGTATAGAGTTAATAAAATCACAAATACAAGATATTGGAGAAATAGCTACAATAGAGTATTTATATACTGATGCTGGCAAATTTGAAGACCCGGCGAAGATGTTTGGAAAAGAGATTCCATTTTCATTTACAACCAAGTCATTTATTGTTAAATGGGATGGGGTTATTAAAGCTGGTGTAAAAGTCGATGAAATCACAGTAGAAGTAAATGATTCTAATAAAGAGATTGTAGTATACATCCCAAAAGCTGAAATACTTTCTCATGAAATAGATAGTGAAAGCATTGAAACACTTGATGAAAAAAATGGATTGTTTAATTCGATTAAAGTTGAAGATATCAGAGAATTTGATGCTATTAGTAAAGAAGAGATGGAGCAAAGGGCTATAGAAAATGGTCTCCTGGACAAGGCTTTTGAAAATGCAAAAGAAATTATTTACAAGTTTGTAGATACGGGCTTGGTGAAAGAGCTGGGATATACCATTACATTTAAAGTCATTGAATAATGATCAAAAGGAGGAGAAATGAATACAATAGAAGAAACTTATGATGCTATTGTGGTGGGAGCCGGACATGCCGGATGTGAGGCTGCTTTAGCATTGGCAAGACTTGGGCAGGAAACAATTATATTTACAGTGAGTATGGACAGTGTTGCAATGATGCCATGTAATCCGAATATCGGAGGGTCTTCAAAGGGACATCTGGTAAGGGAAGTGGATGCCCTTGGTGGAGAAATGGGTAAAAATATAGATAAAACCTATATTCAGTCCAAGATGTTAAACCGTTCAAAGGGTCCTGCCGTGCATTCTCTCCGTGCCCAGGCAGATAAGGCAGAGTATACAAGGCAGATGCGGATGACGATGGAAAATACAGAGCATTTGACTCTTCGGCAGGCAGAGGTGACAGAGCTGCTGTTTGAGGGCAGTGAAGCGTGGCAGAAGATAAAAGGTGTCCGTACAAGTTCTGGTGCTTCTTATTATGCAAAATGCGTTATTCTCTGTACCGGCGTTTATTTAAAGGCAAGATGTATTTATGGAGATGTGGTGAATCACACCGGACCAAACGGTCTTTCGGCAGCAAATTATTTATCGGATTCCATGTTAAATGCAGGAATTCCTCTCCGCCGCTTTAAAACGGGAACCCCTGCCAGGATTGATAAGAGAAGTATTGATTTTTCAAAGATGGAGGAACAAAAGGGTGATGAGACGATTGTTCCATTTTCTTTTACCAATACGGAGGAAGAGATAAAAAGAGAGCAGGTTAGCTGTTTTCTTACTTATACAAATGAGGAAACTCATAAGATTATAAGAAATAATATTGACAGGTCACCGTTATTTTCTGGTGCCATTGAAGGAACAGGACCTAGATATTGTCCATCTATTGAAGATAAAGTAATGAAGTTTGCAGATAAGGACAGACATCAGGTGTTTGTTGAGCCGGAGGGTGAATTCACTAATGAAATGTATATTGGTGGCATGAGCTCTTCCCTGCCAGAGGATGTACAGTACGCTATGTATCGGAGTGTACCGGGTCTTGAAAATGCAAGGATAGTAAGAAATGCATATGCAATAGAATATGATTGTATCAGCGCTTTGCTGTTAAAGCCGTCTCTGGAATTTAAAGAGGTAGAGGGATTATTTAGTGCCGGACAGATGAATGGAAGCTCCGGCTATGAGGAGGCAGCAGCTCAGGGTCTGATGGCAGGAATCAATGCAGCCAGAAAGCTGCAGGGAAAAGAGCCGGTGGTGTTAGACCGTTCGGAAGGATATATCGGTGTGCTGATTGATGATTTGGTGACAAAGGAGACAAGAGAGCCTTACCGGATGATGACCTCCCGTGCGGAATATCGTTTGCTGTTAAGACAGGATAATGCGGATTTAAGGCTTACTGAGATTGGATATGAAATTGGTTTAATTGATGAGGATAGGTATCGGCATTTTTGTAAAAAGAGAGAGCTGATTGAAAAAGAGGTTGAAAGATTATCTGAGACAATGGTGGGTGCAAATAAAGCAGTACAGAATTTCTTAGAGGAAAACGGAAGCACTACATTGAAAACAGCGGTATCTTTAGCAGATTTAATCAAACGTCCGGAGCTTAGCTATGAGCTGGTTGCACCATTGGATGAACAGAGGGAAGCTCTGATGGAGACACCACTTTATCAGGAATCATTTTCAAAGGAAGTAGCAGAGCAGATTAATATCGAATTAAAATATGACGGATATATCAAACGCCAGCGTTCTCAGGTGGAACATTTTAAGAAGCTGGAGAAGAAAAGGATTCCCTCAGATATTGATTATAATGGTGTGCATAATTTAAGAAAAGAGGCGAGACAGAAGTTAAATGAAATCCGGCCGGAAAATATCGGACAGGCCTCCAGAATATCGGGAGTATCGCCGGCGGATATTTCTGTGCTGATGATTTATCTGAATGTGTAGATAATAGGATAAAATTTATGTTGAAAATCACTAGAAAATAAAAAGGAGAGATTATCATGAAGAAAAAATTTTTATTTATTTTGGGATTTGTATTTTGCTGTTTATTTATGTTGCCGGATTATCGGGTAGCTGCGCAGGTGCAGAGCTTACCTCGACCAACAAAATCGACAAAATTTGATTTTAATGGATCGGATTATGTTGTTTATTTAAATGTTGATGAGTCGATTGGCAGAGAAATCGAAGAAAGCTATGATAAATATATTAGTGATTATACCACTCGATATTATGTACATGGAAATGATAAATATGGGTACCAAGTGGAAGCTTATTTTTTTAAAAATAAAAAGAAAAAGTTATTTGATTCACAGACTGCTTCAGATAGTGGCTATGCAATAGGAAAAGGTAAAGCACATTGTATAATGTACTTGGATAATAAATATGCGAAAGGACAAGGTCTGGCATATAGGTATCGTGTTTACACTATAGATGACAATGGGAATAAAATATATAGTGATTATTCAAAAGAAACAGTTATTGTGCCATATGTTAGTGGTAATTACAGAGTGTTGGAAGGAAAGGACGACATAACTGTATATTGGAGTAAAATGAAAGGCGCAAAAAGTTATACGTTATATATATATGGATATAACGGCAAAAAAAGCAAAAAAATAACTACAACAAAGAAAAATTATGCTAAGATTAGTAAAAAGAATTTTAAACGAAATGTATTCTATTACTACTATGTCAAAGCGAATGGTATAAAATATAAGAATAAAAAGTATAGTTCATCAAAACAATTAGATATTGATGATTATGATAATTTTTTATATGTTGGTAAATAAAATATAATGGCGATGAAAGTGGCAATGAAAACAGAGTTTCAGATTTAATGAAAAAAATCTTTATATGACAGCAAGACAAATGAGTATTCATTTGAAAGATAAAAAATAAATAAAGGAGATAACAGGATAAATGAATATTCGAAGAGCACAAGAAAAGGATATGGATGGAATCAATAAATTGCTTTGCCAGGTTTTAATGGTGCATCATAATGGCAGACCGGATTTATTTAAAGGAAATGTTAAAAAATATACAGATGAGGAATTATCGGATATTATCCGTGATGATACCAGACCAATTTTTGTAGGGGTAGATCAGGATGAAAAGGTGCTTGGCTATGCATTTTGTGTATTCCAGCAGCATGAAGGCGATAATATTTTAACAGATATCCGAACATTATATATTGATGATTTGTGTGTGGATGAACAGGTAAGAGGACAGCATATTGGAAGACAAATCTATGAATATGTAATAGAATTTGCAAGACAGCAGGGATTTTATAATGTGACATTAAATGTATGGAATTGTAATCCTACCGCAATGAAATTTTATCAAAGCTGTGGTCTTGTGCCATATAAGGTAGGTATGGAAAAGATATTATAAAGGGTAGACTGCTATGCAGTCTACCCTTTCCTCTTAGTCAAATAATGCAGCCTCTTTAAGTACCAGATTTTTATTTGCTTTCCATATTGTCGGGAACTGGCTTTGAGGAACCGGACAGGTCGCCCTGCCAATTTCCAATGTAATACAAGGGATTTTCTTCTTATATAAGAAATATTCCCTTGACTGGCAGTGGGATGAGCATGCTCCGTAGAGTGAATAACCGGTAAGCTTATGTGCTGTCTGATACATTTTCTTAGTATTTTTCTTAACAGAAGCAGTGGTGGAATCAGCGCATTTTCCAAAAATAATAGAACCCATTGCATGATAGCTAATAACTCCGACTATCTTTCCCTGCTTGGAAATATCGTCTACCATGGCAATGATGGCTTTTGTCTCTTTTTCGCTGGCGGCCTTTGTACCTGTATAGCCAGAAGAGCCTGCTTTTCCACTTTTTTTAAATTTATATCCCCAATTCTGATTCAAGTCCACACCTCTCGCATTTGCCTTCCAGGTTGTCGCATATCCTCCCATTTTTTTTAATTTTTTGCGGAGTGTCTTATTGCGGATAGCATTAAATCCATACTGACTGATTGCGGTACCATCAGGATTACATGATGGTACAATATGGACAGCTACCTTATCAAACACTTCAGCCGGTTTTTCTCCTGCTATTTTCTTATCATAATTTTGCAGATAGTATTCTATCTGCTTCATGCACAAAAGGGTTGTCATATATTCTCTTGCATGCAGATTCGCAATTATGATTAAATGTTTTTTTGCTTCTGGATTTCCCAGCACAACCTCATAAAGATTCCGCTTATCTGCTGTTTCTCCAATCACGTTTACTTTACAATGCTCACTGTAGCTGCTCTCAAGCGTCTTTAAATCTTTTACATATTCCTTGTAGTCGTATTTTTGATGGTCCGTTGAGACAATCGTTTTCGCCTGCGCATGCATACAATACAGCATCAAAAAAATGCTGCATAAAAATATTATACCCAGTCCTTTCCCGATATGTCTGTGCCCTGCACGTTCCACGACCCTTCCGGTTTCTCTCGTATTGTCCCCTCTCATATGTATATATTCTCCTTATTATTATGATTCTTACTAGGCAATTGCACAACGGATATCTTGAAAAATGTAAGTTTCGCAATTACCTAACGATTCTTAACAATATTGTAACATTTTATCTGCCAGTTGTCATTTACAATTCGCGCCGTATATTTACAATTCACGCCAAATCCGGATTTTAGGGGAAAAAATATGTTATAATGAATTGCGCTGATGCGCAAGCAGGTCATCAATTTTGCAGGGCAAAATTGGTTACAAATACAAGGAGGAAAAAATGAAAAACAAAAAATTTTTTAAGAGAGCACTTACATTTATGCTCTGCCTGTTGTTTCTTTCTGTCATTGTAACCGAAGAACCGGTACAGGCAGAGAGAGCGCCGGGCGAATCGGTAGAAAATTATCTTAACAGATGTTATAACGGCATAACGAGTATAGCGGCGCTGAATCCGATGCCAAAAGTTATTGGTCTTGCCTATCTGGTGGGTGAGGATGATATGGCAGCTGCTTCATGGATTAAAGATCCTGTGACGAATATGGTTGTACAACATGAGATATATGCCGTGGATCCGGATACCGCAATTCAGGGGTATAAGTATAACAGCAGATATTATCCACAGAACAATGTGGAATATCTGAGGGATGTAAGGTATACCTATGGTCAGGGTCTTTTTGCTACAAACAAAATCAACAATATGCCGGAAGGCGCCCAGTATCTCGAGCGGGAAGGCTGTATGTTTATGGTCGTTGCCTGTGATGAGGAATGGGTAACAGTCTGGGACAATGGATACCAGTCATGGGATTTGGAGATGTCAGCAACAGGCTCTATTTGGTCGGTTGTTTGCCATGGCGGACCGACTGATGCTTATCTGGAAACGCATCCGGGGGGGTTCTATAAAATCCAAAGAAACAAGGTATGGCTTGATTTTGCTCTTAGTGAAAATCATCCATACAATTCGGAGGAGGCGATTCCAAAAGCGGGGAATGGTGTTGTGACGAGTCTGGCAAAGCTGCGTCCGGTCCCGAATGAGAATGAAAAAACGGACTGCAAAAGTACTCCGGTATATGCGCTGACGGCGGGTACGGAAGTGAATGTGGTTTCCGCACAGCTGGTGCCATCAAAGACTCCGGGAAGTACGATAAAATATTACAAGGTGTCGTTCAATGGAAGCGAAGAGGTGCAGAATAATCGAGTAGGTTATCTGCAGTATAAAGTGCCGGGCGTCTATTATCTGGACAGCAGGTATCTGAACTTTACTCAAAAGGGTATAAAAACACCAGATGGCGCAGTGCCGGGTGAGATTACGAATGTAACATCCGGCTCAGAGGTGTATGTATATAAGTCAAAGGATACTGGTTCAGAGCGTATTGGTATTCTTACCAAGGGAACGGCAATGGAGATGTTTCCGGCAGAGTCTGATACAAACTGGACGACAGTATATTTCAATGGACAAAAGTGCTACGTGCAGACAAAGTATATAATAAGAGTGAAATATAAGGTAACGGATATTTCCGAGCCGTATATTGCAGATGTCGTGAAGGATCAGTATGTCATAGGGTGGGATCCCGGTAAAAATAATGTGGACTTTTATGTAGAGCTTGCCTATGAACCAAGTGGGAAGAAAAAGAAGAAGGTGCTGTGGAAGAACAGCCATTATACGGATACTACGTTTACGATTGCCAGAAAGTATATGAGTGCTAGTAGACAGATATGTGTTACCGTACAGGCGAATACCAAAAACGGCGAGAAGGGAGAAGCTCTCCAGCTGTGGATTGATCCTACTATGCCGTCGCTGGAAAACCAAATTGAGAAGCAGTGTATAAAGGTTGGGAAGAATAAAATCAAGTTCCCTTATAAGTGGTCCCAACCGATATCGGTTCAATACTCAACCAAAAAGAATTTCAAGAAAGCGAAGCTTGTAGAAAATCAAGTGAAGAAAAAAGGTCGTATCACATATAAGAAGATAAAGGAAATTAAAAAGCTGAAGCCAAATAAGACCTATTATATCCGCTATCGCGGAAAGAAAAAGGTGTACACGGCTGCAGGAGAGAAATGGATCAGCGAACTTTGGTCGAAGCCAATAAAGATAAAGACCAAAAAGAAATAAAAATAAGCTAATGGAGCAAAAATAAGGAAAGGAGACATTATGAAAAATAAAAAGATTTTTAAGAAAATACTGGCAGTAATGCTCTGCATATCAATTCTTACTGTCACTGTAGCTGTAGAACCGGTACAGGCAGAGAGAGCGCCGGGTGAATCGGCGGCTGATTATATTAACAGATGTTATAACCGCATAACGAGTTTAACGGCACTGAATCCGAGGCCAAGAATTATCGCCCGTGCCTATCTGGTTGGTGAAGATGATATGGCAACCGCTTCATGGCTTAACGAACATGAAACACATGATATGTATGCCGTGGATCCGGGTACCCCAATTCAGGGGCATATATATAACAGTGAATATTATCCACAGGACAATATGGACTATATAAGGGATATAAAGGATAACTATGAGAATAACTACACAGCTACAAATAGAATCTACCATATGCCAAAAGGTGTCCAGTATATTGAGAGCGAAGGCGAAATGTTTAAGGTCGTTGCCTGTGATGAAGAATGGGTAACAATCTGGGACAACGGATGGCAGGCATGGTGGGTGGAATGGGATAATATAGCTTTTACTTCTAGCTGCATACATACGGTCGTGGATGGTTATATGGCAACTCATCCGCCGGGTTTCTATAAAATCCAAAGAAACAAGGTATGGCTTGATTTTGGTTTTGCTGAAAACCATCCATACAATTCGGAGGCGGCGATTCCAAAGGCAGGGAATGGTGTTGTGACGAAGCTGACAAAACTCCGTCCATTCCCGAATGAGGATGAAAAAACGGACAGGGAAAGTACTCCGGTATATGCGCTGCCGACGGGTACGGAGGTGAATGTGGTTTCCACACAGCTGGTGCCGTCAGAGACTCCGGGAAGCACGGCTAAGTATTACAAGGTGTCGTTTAATGGAAGCCAAGAGGTGCAGAATAATGGCACAGGTTATCTGAAGTATGAGGTGCCGGGCGTCTATTATCTGGACAGCAGGTATCTGAACTTTACTCAAAAGGGTATAAAAACACCAGATGGCGCAGTGCCGGGTGAGATTACGAATGTAACATCCGGCTCAGAGGTGTATGTATATAAGTCAAAGGATACTGGTTCAGAGCGTATTGGTATTCTTACCAAGGGCGTGGAAATTGAGATGTTTCCGTCCGAATCAGATGCGAACTGGACAACGGTATATTTCAACGGACAGAAGGCTTATGTACAGACAAAATACATAAAAAAGGCACCCTATAAGGTGACGGACATATCAGAACTCGTTGTTGCTGATGTCGTGAAAGATGAGATTAAGATGAGCTGGAATGCGGGCGAAAATAATGTTGAATATTCCTGCAGCATTTCCATACCGAAAGGGAAGAAAAAGGAAGTTTTGTGGTCGGACGAGCACTATAAGAAAAACAGCTTTATCATAAAGAGAAAGTATATTGAGAAAGCTACAGCACTGGACATCGAGGTACAGGCAACGGATAAAAACGGCAACAAGGGAAAGAAACTCGAGAAGCGTGTTTTCTTGCCAAGCCGTGAGAGTAAGCTTAATAAGAAATTGATAGTGATTGGCAAAAATAAGATTGAGGGCCGTTTTGGTTATCTTGGTGAGTCGCTGCAGTATTCGACAAACAAGAAGTTTAAAAAGGCGGTGACTGTGGAAAAATATGGTAAGGAAAAGGGTAGGAAAGGGAAAGTATATAAGTCAATTAAGGCAATCAAAAAATTAAAGAAAAATAAGACATATTATATCCGGCGCAGGGAAAAGATGAAAATAGAAACTGCGGCAGGTACCAAGTGGATATCAGGCAAGTGGTCAAAGAGTATAAAAATAAAGACCAAAAAGAAATAATAAGATAAGCTTCACAAACGAAAAGGTGTAAAATCCTGATGAAATAATCAGGATTTTACATCTTTTCTTTACGTTCAGGGAAATTTAGGTGTAATTTGTATTGCAATAGAAGTTGGAGGTTATTATAATATTTTTAACACATAGATAAATAGTGATTGAGACAGGGAGAGAATATGAACCGACTGATTGAAAAAGCAGCTAAATTTAATATTGAGTTATCACAGGAGCAGCTCTGGCAATTTCAGACCTATTATGAAATGCTGGTCGAGACGAATAAGGTAATGAATTTAACTGCAATTACAGAATTAGATGAAGTGATCACCAAACACTTTTTGGATTCTCTGGCATTGGCAGGGGCTTATCCGGATATCTGTAATTCGGATGTAGAATTAAAGGTTTTGGATCTGGGTACCGGAGCAGGATTTCCCGGACTGCCATTGAAGCTTGCATTTCCACATCTGAGAATAACATTAATGGATTCCTTGAATAAACGTGTAAAATTTCTTCAATCGGTAATTGATAAGTTGGAATTATGTGGGATTGATGCAGTCCACGGAAGAGCAGAGGAGGCAGCCAGAAATAAAGCTTACCGGGAGCAATTTGATTTATGTGTCAGTAGGGCAGTTGCCAATTTGTCAACATTAAGTGAATATTGTATTCCCTTTGTAAAGCTGCAGGGCAAATTGATTTCTTATAAAGCAGCAGATATTGAAGATGAAGCCAGCATTGCAGGAAAAGCAATTCGAGTAATGGGGGGGAATTTGAATGCAATCAAAAAAATCACATTACCGGAATCAGATATTGAACGCTCCTTTGTTATTATAGACAAAATCAAATCGACTCCTAAAGCGTATCCCAGAAAAGCTGGGACTGCGAGTAAGGAGCCGATTAAGTAATTCCTCTTTTTTGTATTCTTTTTGCCTGTCTCTTTTTTCTGAGTTCAAGCTGGCGGTTTCTAATTTTTTCGTATTCCTTTTTGTTGATTTTTTCAACAGTTTTAATGGCGAATATATTGTCATCCCTTGTGTTTTTAAATCGGATTTTTCCACAGATTAAACCATGATTCCAGCACTTGCCAACACAGACTTGAGTGGTGGAATTGGTAACATACCATCGGATTTTTTTCTGTAGCTTGCGGTTACATTTGAGACAGCGCAATGTAGCAATATCCTTATCATTCATTGCCTCGTGCTTATCGTGGAAGGTACGGGTAAAATACTCACTATAATTATAGTGATGAAAAGTAATTTCCTCTTCCTCACAGGTAGGATAGTGGTAGCAGTCAATGCTGTACATATCGGAAAATTTTTTGTTATTCATTTTCTTCATTATCTTTGCTGTATAATAAGCATCATTTTTTGCACAATGAAACGGTTTATCAATAGCTATATCTAATTCCTTTACTGCTTTTTCCAGACTTGGCATCTGTGATTTATCATTGTATTGGTTGATAGCATAAATTTCCTGAAGATTATAAAATTTCAAGGGAAATGTAAAATTTTTCAGATAGTAGAAATCCATATTCTGCTGCAGACAGGTCAAATCTAAAGGACCCCAGGTGCAGAAGATATAATCCTCGCCACACCACTTTTTAAATTCACGAAATACTACATCGAATGGACGACCCGTGCGCAGAACAGCTTCATCATAATTGAGTAGCTCACGGATATGGGATTGAAGTCGCCGGTATATCCGTGGTTTAACTATACTTCCGTACTCATCAATAATATTAAATTGGTCATCCAGTTTTGCGGCACCAATTTCAATGATTTCAAAGGGCAATCTGGGATTTTCGTCAGATTGCCCGGAAGAACTTTGGTTCCATTCTAAATCCATAACAATGTAGTTCATATAATTCCTTCTTTAAGTTCCTTCTAATTAGCTCGCATTTGCCGTACATTATCCTGATTATTATCGTTGTAATAGGTATCTAATGTCTGGTTGATTTCTTCTAAGACTTTCATTGTTTCCTTAGAGTTGCTGATATTATTACCATTTAATTGAACAAGAAGCTTGGAAATTCTGTCGGACCCGCTGAGATTCCGTTGATTATTTTCCTGATTCTTTTTGACAATAATTTTGGTGCACAATTTCTGTTGTTCAATCAGTTCTGTATTCAATCGCTGGTTTTCTGCCTTTAGCTGCTGAAGCTGTTCGATTAAAACATCATGCTGCTTGATATTGGTGGTTTCATCCCTCTTAGCTACAGAATAAATACCTTTTTCTACTTTGACAAGCTCTGTCTGCTTATCTATAGAGGCCTGTGATATTTCATCTATTTTTTTCATGATACTGTCTACAAAAAAATAAGTATTTGCCAAAGCAATTAGTCCGAAAACAATAATGAGCGAAACCATATTGGGAGTGTTCAAAATAAGATAAAGAACAATCAATAAGGATGCAACAAAGCCTACAGCACTAAATGTTAAATTTGATTTTTTGATATTCATAATCTGTTCCTGTTAGACATATCTTATATGTCTGATTTCCTTTCTTAATTTCTAACAATTAGTAAATGCACCCGGCGGGAATCGAACCCACAATTATTCTTTAGGAGAGAATTGTTATATCCATTTAACTACGGGTACAGTTTTATCTTCATGCAAAATCTACACAACCCTGGAGCCAGATGATTCCCTTGAATCTTCTGCCTATTTTGGGTTCGCCTTGCAAATCCAGTGAATTGATACCTATATTTAAGGTAATGTCATTGCATAATACAGTTAGATTATACACCATTTCATCCGAAATTTCATTAGTAATTTGCTCAATTTTTTGAATAATTCCTAAAATGGAATAATGTTCATTGTCGATGCCATAGGGCATAAAGTATGTTTCTACTACAGTGAGTAAGTCCTCATCCTTAATTCTTTTGGTAACCAGAGAATAAGTATCCATGTCATCAAGAGTCAGGCTTTCTAGAGCATCCATGTCACCGGACCTGGCCTTGGCGATTAACTCTCTTCGCGCATTATTACTGATAGGCTGTTTGTCGTAGGGACATGCCATATAATCCAGATGGACACCACAAATAATGCGGCCTTCTATGGAAAGGGCACCAAAATTTACATTTTTTGGAATTTGATAATGCTCATTAAGCCACGTACTGCGGACATAGTCTACAATATTTTGTAGATTATAGATAAGTGTTATTCCCAAGTTATAGTCATCAGATACAGCGGAGTAAGCTTCCTTATCTGTATGTGGCTCAATTTGAATATTCGATTGGTAAGTGGTGTGCGAGCCCTTACAGTATGGAAAAATATGGTCAACAATAAGGGTATCTTCCATATCGTATTCTCCTATAACAGCGATACCCAAACCACCATCAAAGTCTCTGTCTACTTGAATTAGACGAGTATCTGCAGCTACATCGATTTCCTTACGGCAGGTGGCATCATTTAGTGCAGCAGTTATTAATTGATTTTGTGCACGTTTATTCTTTAATTTGCTAAATCCAATGGCTCTTAAATAACTATGCATAATAAACTCCTTAATAACTGATTTCAGGTTTCCTCTCTTCTCGTTCCCTTGCTGCTTCCTTTGCACCCTCTCTGCCAATGGCAACATTTAGGGCGAGTCGCTCTTCCTCTGATAGGATATAATAGGATTCTTCATTTTCTACTTCCTTACAATAGGTAAAACAACCTTCCCGGCTATGCATCGAAGTAATAATAATCCCATCGTGGTTTTCTGTCAAGAGTGCAAGAGAAAAACTCAACTTACCTGACATTTCTCTAAAGGCATCATATTTGACTAATCCTATTTTACAAAAAGTAGTAAGGAATTTATCATTTATCATGTCAATGTCTTTGTTTTGCTCTTTCTCATTTTTTACAATTTGACGTATTTCAGAAAAGCGTTTAATTAATATTTCCTCTAAATTCGCAGCATCTTTTCCCGACGTGAATTTGGAGATGCGTTTATTCAATTTGTGATATTTGGATATAATAATAAGTATCCATATAAATTGTAATAGTACAAGGACAATTAATACAAGGACAATAATGTCTATGCTAATTCCTATGGAATCAAAAATATTTGTCTTCATTTTCGCTTCCTCTGTTCTTTATCTGTATCGATTGTTGATAACAAACTACTTAAGCTAAACTTGTATGGAGTAAATCATCTCCATAATATGCTCTAATTCTGATTTAGAGTAATATTCGATTTCAATTTTTCCTTTATCATTATTTTTTGCTTTAATCGTGGTTTTTGCACCTAGTTTGTTTTTAAAGTTCTCTTCTAATTCTTTGTAAAGGAAAGAAAAATCCTCTTCCGTTACAGCAGCTTCCGTTTCTTTAGCCGGATTATTTAAATCGTTGAGAACTTTTTTGACAAGTTTTTCTGTTTCACGTACAGAAAGTCTTTCATCAAAAACCTTGCAAGCAGTTTCATATTGAATGTCATCATCTTCAATAGTAAGCAGAGCTCTTGCATGACCGTTTGAAAGCTTTTCATCGATAACCATTTCCTGAACTTGTTTGGATAGTTTCAATAATCGTAAAATATTAGTGATTGCACTTCTGCTTTTGGAAACCCGGTCAGCGATGTCATCCTGTTTTAAGTGAAACTCATCAATTAATCTCTTATAAGCCTGTGCCTCTTCAATTGGATTTAAGTCTTCTCGTTGGATATTTTCAATCAAGCCTATTTCGAGAATTTCCTGTTCAGTATAATCTTTAATGACAACGGGAACTTCCTTTAAGCCGGCTTTCATAGCAGCGCGCCAACGTCTTTCTCCAGATACTAGCAAATAGTAATTTTCCTTTTTGGTCACGACCAACGGCTCAATGATACCGTGTTGTGAAATGGAGTCAGCTAATTCCTGAAGGGCATCTTCATTGAATTGTTTTCTTGGCTGCTCCTTATTGATTTCTATTTTGCTGATAGGAAGAGTCATTTCTGTTGGTACTTCTTTAATTACTTCCTTTACGACTTCCTTTTCAATTGAATTGTTGTTTTTTCTGGTTTGTGCTGTACTCACTCCCAGCATAGTGTCAAGGCCGTTGCCTAATCCCTTTTTTGGCATTTGTTGTTCCTCCTATGTTTCACGTGAAACAATTATAAAAATTTATACATTTATATTTGTGATTACTTCATCTGCTAACAGACGGTAGCTCTCTGCACCTGCACTTTTGGAATCATATGTTATGATTGGCATACCGTGGCTAGGTGCTTCGGCAAGACGAACATTTCTGGGTATAATCGTTTTATATACAGTCTGCTTTAGATTTTGCTTTACATTCTCTACTACTTGAAGAGAGAGATTTGTTCGGGAATCATACATTGTAAAAACAACACCCTCAATTTTTAAATCCTTATTAAGCTTTTGTTGAATTAATTCAATAGTATAAATTAACTGGGAAAGTCCATCCAAAGCAAAAAACTCACATTGTATAGGAACTAAGACAGTATTTGCTGCTGTCATAGAATTAATGGTTAGCATACCTAGGGCTGGTGGACAGTCAATAATGATATAATCGAATTTATCCTGGATTTTCCGTAGATGGTTCTTTACAATATATTGCATATCTGGTTCACCGATAAATTCCACTTCGGCACCGGCTAAATAACGATTAGCAGGAATAAGATTGAGACATGGTAAAACATTAATTAACATGGCTTCTCCGATATTGCAATTATCGCACATAACATCGTATACGGTATAATCTAAATCATCCTTGTTAATACCAAACCCGGTTGTCAAATGTCCCTGAGGGTCCATATCTACAGCTAAAGTTTTGAATCCTTTTTCTGCTAAACAAGCTGCCAGGTTGATTGAAGTTGTTGTTTTACCAACACCACCTTTTTGGTTTGCTACAGCTATAATTCTTCCCATTTGTTATACTTCCTTTGTGTTTCTCATATCTGTAATAATACGCGCTTGCCCGCACTTCGTGCTCCTGCAACCGCTTCAAATATTCGCTTTCCGGACTATTGTCCTCCAAGCTCATGTTTGTCTATCCAGCAAATAAACAACTATCTTTGCCTGCAAGCAGTCTCGATAGTTGTTTGCTTGCTGGGATTATTATAACATAATCTCTGATTTTGGGAAAGACGATATATAGT
>CAMWYM010000057.1 GCA_947178475.1 uncultured Clostridium sp.
GCGACAAGCAGCGCAAGCGTGCCTGCGTTGATTTGTCTATATTGTACAACGGACGACTACAAACAAGCAGTTTCGCAATCACCTAATGGGTAATATTGTAATCACCTAAATTGTAACATAAATAGGTGGGGAGAGCAAATAATAGAAAAGTATGGTTCCTGAATGGTAGCAGATAATGTCGAGGAAAAAGGAGATTTGTCAAAAAGAAGAGGATACGGTAGCTTTGACTTGAAAACTTGCGTGCGAGAACTGTTGAGTTTGTGTATAAGGCTTTGTAAACTAATAGACAGGAAAAAATATATCAATAAATAGGGGAAGGTACAAGCTATGATTACGAAATTTGTAACAGAACATGAATGTATGAGCAGCATTTTAATTTTCGGACTGGTCAGCCTATTGCTGCAGGCTATGATGGTTCTTTCACTTAAAGGATATGTGAGAGCTTCGGCAAATATGAAGACAACAAAAAATAAAGTAATGATTAATCTGAAAAACCAATTTGAAACCATATATGGTATGGACTATCAGATACGCAATGCAGCAGCATATGTGGACAAGTATCTGTTAAAGCTTAGATTTATGGGATTTTCTTATTCTGCGTGGGAAAAAGCACCATTTCTAGCGGCGGGACTGGTGACACTGCTGGCAGGAGCGGAGGCATTTTACGGATATTTAACTAAGGTTAATATATCAACCCAGATTGATATTTTATTTGCCTACGGTGTTGTGTTGGCATGTTTATTCATTTTCTTTCATATATTTGGAGTAAAAAGTAAAAGGCAGCAGATACAGATTCAGCTAGTAGATTATCTGGAAAATTATCTTGCAAACCGCCTGCTCCGAACGAAAGAAGATGTAAAGGTTTTGGATGAGCAGACCGAAAATGCAGCGGGTTCTGCGGAGGAAGACATGGAAATGCTCACCCGTTTAATCCGGGAGATGGAGCGGAAGCAGCAGGAGCAGGAAAGACTTCAGGAGGAGACAAGAACAGAGCAGCAGATTGCCGCCAGCGAGGAGCCGCAGTGGGAGGAATCGTCGGCACCAAAGGATGCTAAGGAGGCAGAGCTGGATTTACTGGAGGAATTTGTACAGAGCTTCCTTTCGTAAGGTTGGGAGTTATAGTTGAAGAATACAAAAAGTAAAGTTATCAAACTTGCAGGCATTGTCTTCCTGATTTTTGCCGCATGGTGCCTACAGAGCTATCTGGAGCAGACGGGCGAGCAGGGATTTCGTCAAAGTAAAAGGGAAGAGGCAGATTCAGGACAAAATAGCAGCTCGGAGGGGCAGACAGGAGAACCGGCACAGGAACAGTCTGATACTGCGGAGGAGAAAAAAGAGCGGATTATTGTGGAGAACACGGATTACACAGCTATAGATAACACGCTCTACAGCTGGTGGTTTAAGAGGAATGATAACCATGAAAAATCCGGCTGTCAGGAGGATTTTGATATCACTGAATATCAGGCGTATTATACCGTGCCGGTTAGTGAGAAAAAAATTTATATTACTTTTGACTGTGGATATGAAAACGGATATACAGCGGACATTTTGGATACCCTAAAGGAGGAACAAGTGACCGCTGCTTTTTTTGTAACGCAGACCTTTATTCGGGATAATGTGGAATTGACAAAAAGAATGAAGGAAGAGGGACATTTAGTGTGTAACCACACAGTTACCCATCCGTCCATGCCCTCTAAAAGCATAGAGGAACAGCGGCAGGAGTTGCTGACCTGTGAAGAGTATATGAGAGAAGCAACAGGATATGAGATGGACTTGTTTTTCCGACCACCTCGTGGAGAATACAGTAAGCGTACCTTACAGATGGCGAGGGATTTGGGATACACCACTATTTTCTGGTCTATGGCGTATCTGGATTATGATGTGAATAACCAGCCCTCCAGTGCCCATGTGGTGGAGCACTTTTCAAAATATTATCATCCCGGAGCTATACCGTTGATGCATAATGTGTCAAAAGCAAATCATGATGCTTTGCAGGAGGTAATCCGTAATCTAAAAAAGGAGGGATACAGCTTTGGCACGCTGTACGATTTAAATTCGCTATAAGAAAATGTTGATATTTATGTTATATTTTGATAAAATAAAGATTAACGTTTTAAGGGAAAATCTATAATTATGGATTACGAAATTTAAGTAAAACAAAGGAGAGCAGAAAAATGGCAGAGAGTATTAGTTTTGATTACAGCAATGCGATGTTTATGGTATCTGCGGATGAAATCGCAGAGATGAAAGAGAGAGTGTTAGCTGCAAAGAAGACGCTGTTAGACAGAACTGGAGATGGCAATGATTTTCTTGGGTGGATTGATTTGCCGGTCAACTACGATAGGGAGGAGTTTTCAAGAATCAAGGCCGCAGCAAAGCGGATTCAGAATGATTCGGAGATTCTCATTGTAATTGGTATTGGTGGTTCTTATCTGGGTGCAAGAGCAGCAATTGAGGCCTTGAGACACACTTTCTATAATGTGATTGACAAGGATATGAGAAAAGGTACTCCTGAGATTTACTTCTGCGGTAACAATATCAGCTCTACCTATTTAGAGCACTTGTTAGAGGTTGTAGGTGACAGAGATTTTTCCATAAATATTATTTCTAAATCAGGAACGACGACAGAGCCGGCAATTGCATTCCGTATCTTTAAGAAGCTGCTGATTGAGAAATATGGAGAGAGAGAGGCAGCCAAGCGTATTTATGCAACAACGGATAAAGAAAAGGGTGCATTGAAAAATTTGGCCGATGAGGAAGGATATGAGACCTTTGTTGTTCCGGATGATGTTGGAGGTCGTTTCTCAGTTCTTACTGCAGTGGGATTACTTCCTATTGCGGTCAGCGGTGCAGACATTAAACAGCTTATGGTAGGTGCGGCAACTGCCCGCCAGATGTGTATAGAAGCTGAATTTGAGAGCAATGATGCACTGCAGTATGCGGCACTGCGTAACATTTTGCGTGAAAAGGGCAAGACGATGGAGATTCTTGCGAACTATACACCTTCTGTCCATTATATTGGTGAATGGTGGAAGCAGCTGTTTGGTGAATCAGAGGGTAAGGATGGTAAGGGTATTTATCCGACAGCCTGTGACTTTACTACGGATTTGCACTCTCTGGGACAGTTTATTCAGGATGGTACAAAGAATCATATCGAGACGGTGATTAATATCGGTTCGCCGAGACGTAAGATTATCATGGAGCAGGAGGATAACGATTTAGACGGTCTTAACTATCTTGCAGGTAGAACTGTTGATTACATTAACAAGCAGGCGATGAACGGAACCGTTCTTGCCCATGTGGATGGTGAGATTCCGAATCTGATGATTACCCTTCCGTATATGAGTGAGTTTAATTTAGGTGAGCTGTTCTATTTCTTTGAGTTTGCATGTGGTGTTTCCGGTTATGTATTAGGTGTTAATCCGTTTGATCAGCCGGGTGTGGAGAGCTACAAGAAAAATATGTTTGCACTGCTTGGCAAACCGGGTTATGAGGAGCAGAGAAAAGAACTGTTGGATAGAATGACAAAGAACAAATAAAACATTATAGATTTTGGGTTTAGGTAAATATGAAGGGGTGTTGCGGAAGGCGGCACCCCTTTACGTTGCTGTGCTACGGATACGGTTTTAGGGTGTAATCGTACCGACAGGAAAATTCGTCAGAAGGCACTTTTTTTCTTGTCATTTAGGAAGTTTCACAGTATAATATTATTTTATGGGTAGCAGATATATTGTACTTTCTTTTCCCGAAAATATCGGGAGTTTAAATAATATTTATTCAGCTAAGGAATACTGGATATAAATATAACAAATACGGAGGATATTGTATTATGACAGATAATTCAGCATTAGGGATGGACTATGAGAAATATGCCGGTATATTGGCACATCCGACCTCTTTTCCGAGTCCCTACGGAATTGGAGATTTAGGAAGGGGGGCGTATGCATTTGTGGATTTTCTTGAAAGGTCCGGATTAAATATGTGGCAGGTGCTGCCACTGGGACACACCGGTTTTGGAGATTCACCTTATCAGCCATTTTCATCCTTTGCAGGGCAGCCGTTGATTATCAGCATTGATGATTTGCGGGAGGCAGGACTGCTAATGGAAGAGGATTTTTATGATATGCCCCAATGGGATGACCAGAAAATAGATTATGGTGTTGTTATTAATTTCAAAATGGGATTGTTGAAAAGGGCTTTTGAGCGATATCAAAATCCAGAGGTTAAGGACCAATATTCCAGTGATGAGAAATTTAAGGAAGAATATAAGAGCTTTTGTGAGAACACCTTCTGGCTGGAGGACTATGCGCTGTTTATGGCGGGAAAGAACTATTTTGAGGGAATGCCATGGTATATGTGGGATGACTCTCTGAAAAAACCTACAGCAAAGCAGAAGGAGCAATGGAAGGAAAAGCTGTCGGATGAGATAGCATATTTTTGCTTTATTCAATTTCTGTTTCATAAGCAGTGGTTTGCACTAAAGGAATATGCTAACGCAAAGAATATCAAAATTGTCGGGGACATGCCGATTTTTGTAGCATGGGACAGTGTGGATGTATGGTGCAACAAAAAATTATTTGATTTGGATGCAAAAGGCTATCCTAAGACAGTAGCGGGAGTGCCGCCGGATTATTTCTCGGCCACTGGTCAGTTGTGGGGAAATCCGTTATATAAGTGGGCAGAGCACACCAAAACCGGCTATGAGTGGTGGATTAACCGTATTCGTCACCAGTTAAAGCTGGCAGACTTTGTACGGATTGACCATTTCCGAGGATTTGATAAGTTTTGGGCGGTTCCCTTTGGTGAGGAGACTGCGGTAAACGGTAAGTGGGTACAGGCTCCCGGCGTTAATTTCTTTACCCATTTAGAGGCGACATTAGGATATCATATGCCGATTATCGCTGAGGATTTGGGTGAGATAGACCAGTCTGTTATTGATTTGCGCGATAAATTTGGTTTTCCGGGAATGAAGATTCTGCAGTTTGGTTTTGAAAATCCGGACGAAAACAGCTTTTTGCCGCATAATTTTGTACGCAATTGTGTATGTTATACAGGAACCCATGATAATGATACTACCCTTGGATGGTATCAGAAGTGTTATGAGCAGTCCAGGGATAAGCTTAGAAGATATTATAATACAGATGGTGGGGATGTGTGCTGGACATTAATCCGTGCATGTTTTTCTTCTGTGGCCAATATGGCGATTGTTCCGATGCAGGATGTACTCTGTCTGGATTCATGGGCAAGATTAAATACTCCCGGTGTGGGAGATGGCAACTGGGCGTGGAGGTTCCGTTATGAGGATATGACGCCGCATTTGGAGGCAAGGCTTTATGAGACAGCCAAGCTCTATGGAAGATAGATTGAAAGATGCGCTCTGCATGTTATAATGAATTGCGCTGATGCGCAAGCAGGTCATCAATTTGTGCAGATAACGAGCCAAGCGTAGATACTTGTATATACATTTGGCGACTATTGCAACAAACGAAGTTTCTCCGAAAATTGGTGACATATGTAATAATAAGGAGAGTGTAAAATGAGAAGTGTAATTGTATTAGGATTTCTATTTTTGTTTCTGGTGATCATGATACCAGTGCATTTAATCCTTCTGCTGATTGGGAAAAGGAATCCGGAGCGAAGATTCTCTATCAGCAATACGATTGTATATTGGGCATTTCGGTGGGAGCTGTTTCAGGCGGGTGCCCATATTGAGGTGGAAGGGATAGAAAATATACCGGAGGGACCGGTTTTGTTTGTATCAAACCACAGAAGCTATTTTGATGTATTAGTACTGCATACTACCAGCACAAAGAGACCGGGTTTTGTGGCAAAGGCGGAGATGGATAAATTTCCACTGCTAAATTGGTGGATGCGCAATATATGCTGTTTGTTTTTGGATCGGACAGATGTGCGGTCCGGTGTAGAGATGGTGAAGAATGGTACTCAGCTTTTGAAAAACGGTCATTCCATGGTAATCTGTCCCGAAGGAACACGGAATCAACAACCGGAGATGTTGCCATTTAAGGAGGGAAGTCTTAAGATGGCAGAAAAGGCGGACTGCCCAGTGGTTCCTGTAGCGTTGATGAATACTGATCAGTTATTGGAAATCCGGCCGGGTTTTGATATTCGCAGTGGCAAGGTTAAGGTGATATATAAGGAGCCGTTTTATATGAAGGATCTGCCTAAGGAGCAGCGAAAGAAGGCTGGTGCTTACGTTCAGCAAATTATAGCAGATACGATTAAGCAGGAGGGAGGGCAGAGAGCATCCCTCATGAAGGACAGCGTAAAGTAATTATCAGGTAAGGTTGCTTTGCAAAATTGGTTACAATAAAAGGAGGATAAAGAAATGAATGCATGGGTTGTAACGTTGATTATCATTGCGGTAATTGCAGTGATTTTAGTGGCTTTGTATTTTGTGGGAAACAAGCTGCAGAAAAAACAGATGGCACAGAAAGAACAGATGCAGGCAGCAGCACAGCAGACGTCTATGTTGATTATTGACAAGAAAATGATGAAAATGAAGGAGGCCGGACTGCCCAAGGCAGTTATGGATCAGACACCGAAGAGATATCAGAATGCGAAGATTCCGGTGGTAAAGGCAAAGGTTGGACCGCAGACAATAAATCTGATTTGTGATGATGGTATATTTGATGATCTTCCGACAAAGTGTGAAGTGAAGGCAATGGTTAGTGGAATCTATATTACAGAAATAAAGAGTGTGCGGGGAAAACGAAAAAATGCAGCGGCAGAAGAGCCAAAGAAAAAGAGCTTCGGTGCAAAGATGCGTGCAAAACAGCGACAGCTTCAGGCTGAATATGAAAAAGAAGAAAAGCAGAAGCAGGTAGATAAAGCTCAAAAGCAGCAGGAAAAGAAGAAAAAGGAAAAAGCAAAAAAAATTACGCAATAATGGAGCTTTGTCAAAACAAGTGTGCAAGATACAGCCGGATGGAAAGAGGTATAATCTCTATCCATCCGGCTGTTTATTCATGTGGGAAACGAGCCAAATAGCTGCTTACAGACATTTGACTGCTGATTATAATGCTGCAATCCACGTCTGCAAAATGGTTTCACAGGTATCTACATCCAGCTCCTCTACGGCCTCACGCAGTTGAACAAATAGCTCTTGCTGTTCATCTTCGTAGGAATACTGCTCCATTTCGTGAATGACAGATTCCATTTCATCCATATCCAAATTGTCCAGAGCGAATTCCATGCTCTCAAACAGCTTCTGTAAGGTATCGGATGAAATACGGGTTTGCGTTGTGTTATCTTTTTTCTCCTCATCGCAGAATGGCTGCAATACAGAGCTATAATTGAAATACTGCTCCAGCATCTCGTCGGTGTGCCTGTGGATAACAGCACTGTTTCGGGCGTTGCCAGCCTTTTCCATATAGGCGGCCTTTTCTGAAAGGGATGTGGCACCGATTTGTTTTGATGCACTCTTTAAGGCGTGGACTTCAATGGTGTAATTAACCCAGTCCTCCTTTTCCTCCAACTCTTTAATCAGTTTTACCTTTTTATCAATGACGCGATAGTATTCTTTGAGAACTGACCAGAAGAGCTTTTCACCTCCTAAGGCATTTATAGCTGGTTTTACATCCAAATCTCCGATAACAATATCCTTTGCCTTTGTCGTTGAACTGTCATTCTTTGTTACTCCCTGATCGCCTGTTGCCTTTTGGATTTTCTCTACAGGAAGCCATTGCTTTAGCTTAGACAGCAGGATATGCAGCTCAATGGGTTTGGCAACGAAATCATTCATGCCTTCTGCACAGAACATTTCCTTTGTTCCGTCAACGGCATTAGCACTGAGGGCAATAATCGGAACATCATTGTATTCCGGATGAAGCCTTCGTATAATATGGGTAGTTTCCACACCGTCTACATCCGGCATCATATGGTCCATAAAGACAATATCATAATGATGTGTAGAAATTTTATCGATCGCTTCCTTGCCGCTGAGAGCGGTGTCGATTTTCATTTGGAGAGGTTCCAGCAGTCCTTCTGCCACAGTGAGATTAATTGCATTGTCGTCTACAATGAGAATCTCTGCATTTGGGGCAATGAAATCCAGTCGTACACCCTCTTCCTCGTCAGAGCCTAACTGTAAATCCTCTCCGTTGAACAGAGTGGCAATAGTCAGCACAAAAAGGGGTTTCCGAATAACAAAAAGATTTGGAATATCATATTTAACGGTACTGTAAAAGTCAATCATTAGGACTGCTGTAATATCTGGATTCTTGTGAACAAAGTCCTCCAGTGGTTTGGAAAATACAGTTTCTTCGATAAAGCAGAATATTTTTTTCTCCTTTGGCAGGGAATAAAGCTCAACAGCCGAATCCAATTCTATATATTCTACTCCAAGACCGGTAATGTCCCGTTTGATATATTCCCGGACATGGGGATTGGAAATCAGTCCGGCAGCGAGAATGGAATCGGGCTCCTTAACCGAAGCACTAGGAGTGTTGTTGATAACTTTCTGCGGAAGAGTAAAGGAAAATTTACTGCCTTTTTCATACTCGCTTTCCACTTCAATTGTTCCGTCCATCAGTGTCAGCAGGCGTTTGGAAATGGCCAGACCCAGACCGGTCCCTTCCACATTACGGTTTCTTTTGCTGTCCAGCTGGGAGAAAGATAAAAACAATTTCCCTAAATCTTCTTTTTTAATACCAATTCCTGTATCTTCAATAGAAACCTGCATTTCTATTTCGTCGTCAGATAATGGGGTATAACCCATCTTCAGAAGGATTTTTCCTTCAGAGGTAAATTTGGCAGCATTGTTGGCAAGGTTTAATAGAATCTGTTTAATCCGAATATTGTCACCGTACAGCTTATATGGCAGATTGGGGGGAACGTCCAGAACCAGCTCCACATTTTTGTCCTTTAATCTGGTCACTATAATATTGGCTACATCATAAAGTACGGACATTGGTTCATACTCTTCAGCGATAATATCCATTTTTCCGGATTCAATTTTGGAGAAGTCCAGAATATCGTTAATGATGGTGAGCAGGGATTTTCCGGCAATTTTAATCTGATTGATATATCCCTTAGCGGCAGGTGGTAAATCCTCTCTTAGTGCCATCTCTGCCATACCGATAACGGCATTCATCGGAGTTCTGATTTCATGGCTCATATTGGCAAGAAAATCAGAACGCATCTGTACGGTTTTGCCAAGCTCCAGATTAGCGTGGAAGACAAGATATCGACTGTAGGTGATGCTGGATAAAATGTCAGTAAGGGTGTATAAGAATTCTGCGGCGTGGTCAATGTTTTCCTGTGTCACAATCCTTGTTTTTTTCAGTGCCTCTATGTATTCTTCCGGGTCTGCACCGATTTCTTCGGCGTAGCTGCTCATTTTTTCCAAATCCGGAGCTTCGGTGAGAACCTGCCCGCCAATGAAGCAGCCTATAATTTCGTCCTGAACGACAATGGGGGCGGCAAAGTCCATTAATCCGGCATGGCAGAAATAGATAACTGGTTTTCCTTCCTTTTGTGCCATTTCTGCTCCGTATTTGTCGCACTCCTGACAGCGGAGGCAGCCCGCAGGTGATGTTCTCACATGCTTCATGCAAAATTCGGAAAAATTGGAGCCCTTGGTCACCGGAACTCCATTTGGGTCTGTTGTGATAGCGGCAAAGCCGGTCATTTTTGTAAAAGCGTCCTGAATTCGTTCCAGTGTCGTTACATCAATTAATTTTTTTAAATCTAATTCAAAATCCATAAATATAACCTCTGTTTCCAAGTATGTAATTTGTTATCCAGAAAAAACATGTGTTTATCAACCACAAAATCACCCTAGATATTTATGTATAGCATCAAGGAGATTCTGGCGGTCAATGGGCTTTAACAGATAACCCTGTGGCTTCATGGATAATGCTTTTTGGATTTTTGCTTTTTCGGAAATGCCGGTAAGGAAAAGCACCGGTACATCCTTGACTGAATCCATGGCCCGTATTTTTCCTAAAATGGTAGGACCGTCCTCTTCCGGCATCTCATAATCTAATAAAATCAGGTCTGTTTTTTTGGATTGCAAAAAACGCAGGGCAATTTTGCCACTGATAGCAGTTGCAACATCGTAATCATCACGAAGATGCTCCTTAATAACCTTTAGCATCAGGGAATTGTCATCTATTACCAGAACATGCTTGCGTGTAACTTCTGTTTCCGTGTTCTGCGGTTTAGGTACTGCATCCGTGCTCTGCGGTTCAGGAGCTGTTTCTATCTTCTGTGGTGCAGGTACAGTTTCCGCCTGTTGCGGTTCAGGTACAGCTTCCGTCTGCTGTGGGTTTGGATTGACTGTCTCACTTACCGGAGAATTATCCGGCAAAACGGTAGCTTCCTCCTCCGGGTTCTGACGTTTTTTAAGGAAATCTATCATTTTATCACGGATAACTGATACGCTCATTGGTTTGGTCAGTGTAAGGTCGGCAACCTTTACTGCCGCCCGGTGAAATTGGGCACAGGCATCCCTGGAGCCAATCAGTACAAAGGGAATGTCATGCTTATCCAGTAATACTTTGGTAGAAACCACTTTTGCTGCATCCAGAAAATAGTTATTATTAATGCAGTAAACAAAAACATCTGGAGTAAAGTATTTCAAATGTTGGGAAATATCATCGAGACGGCTGGAAGTAGTTAAAATTTCAAAATCATCCTGTAGGCGCAGGAAAAAATCATCGATAACAGATGTATTGTTTCCTGTGATTAATGCGTTGTATGACATATAATTGTCCTCCTTCATTAAGTGTCATATAAAATAACTATATCACATTTTTTTTCGTTTGAATACTGAAATTTAGCAAAACATAATGGCAGTATCCATAAAGAATACTGCCACATGATTTGTACGAAAAGTATAAGTGGAACTGAAGTTATATTATATTCTAATGTATAGCAACTGTTTTTACAGATGAGAAGGTTCCGTATAATTTCTTTTTGCCGGAGGTCTTATAAGGTCTCATTTTTACATAGTAGGTATTTGGCGATACCTTCTTCGAGTAGGAGGTTTTTGAACCACCGGAGATGGAGGCTAATTTCTTATATTTTCCATCTTTACTGGTGGAGTAGTAAATCTCATACCCGTTGGCACCAGAGCTCTTCTTCCATTTCACCTTTAATTTTTTCCCACCTGACACTTTGAAGTTCTTGACCTTTGGCGGACCTACGGTAACCTTACATTTCAATGTTTTCTTCTTTGCTCCGGCCATAAAGGTTGCGGAAATGGTGGTGGTTCCATAGGTCTTACCCTTTACTGCTC
Organism: uncultured Clostridium sp.; assembly: GCA_947178475.1. Lineage (GTDB taxonomy): Bacteria > Bacillota > Clostridia > Lachnospirales > Lachnospiraceae > CAG-590. Next base: position 11,261 of record CAMWYM010000057.1, read on the forward strand.
CCTTGCTGTTTACAGAAGCAATCTTGCTGTTGGACGACTTCCAGGTGACCGTACGATATACATTCTGTGCATGATTCAAAGAAAGCTTTTGTGTGCTTCCCTTGGATACTCCAAGGTTAGAGCTGCTCAATTTGAAATTGGACTTAACGCTGGTGATATCGGTATATGCTTTAATTCTCGCATTAGCATTTAATTCACGGCTTAAATCGAACCATTTTCCCCGAATCTTTGCAAAGGACTGGTTCTTGCCTGTATAGGCAATGAAGGCAATCCAATCATTGCGGTAGGAGGAATCCACTCCGATGAAGGAATTTTTCCCTGAGGGGGTTGTCAGCCGTACCAGAACAGAAAAATTCTCTCCTGCTGTTAAGGAGACTGCTTTTGGCAGCTCGATTGTCTGAAATCCTGCATCGTTAAGTGTGCCTTTTACAGGGGAAGAAAATACTTTTGTTCCACTGGTTGGTTTTCCCGCATTGGTTAAGCCTGTATAAACCTGTATTTCGTATTTGGCATTAGTGGCAAGAGAATATACACCAACAGCCTTTAACTCTTCATTATAGCCGGCAGCACCCTTTGCTTTAAATACATTTGCGTACCAATCACCGCCGTTATAGCTGTATGAGGGGTTTGCCGAACCGTCATGCTGATAGTTGTTATTGTACTGTTCAGCAGAGGTTATCACCTCAAAGCTCATAAATTCAGTTATCGATTTATCCTCGTATGAAACATACATATAGCCATTATCCAGAGCACTCAATTCTGTTCCGTAGCTGTTCTTTACAATCCATGCTCCGTTAGAACTTGGTTTGCTAAGGAATTTATTTGCAGAATAATTGTCATCCCAGCCAACTATGGTAACGGCGTGATTACCTCCCTTTATCGTACAATTATAGGCAGCATTATCATAGTTGAGGTATTGTGGGTCCATAAAAATTCCACATGCAACAGCACCATGGTCAAGGACAGCCTGTTTGATTGTCGCCACAGATTGATTGAGCTTATCTGTCGGGCTGGTATTGTAGTTATAGAGATACACATTCTTTACCGAATAATCTGAGGCGTAGCAAAGGGATAGTGGGGGTGTTGTCAAATATGGGGATTTGTCCTCAGTGGTAACTCCGGCCCACGTTGTCAGTGCAATACCGGTTCCCTGTAATGTACCGCCAGAGCTTAGATAGTTTCCACGCAGTGTTGTGTTATAATCACCGGCGGTGTAGCCTAGCTTATCGGTCTGCCTGTTATAGAAAAAGTAAGCAAGCTGATTTTCTGACAAATCAATGGAAGACGGTGCCCTGCCGTTCTTTATAAGATTCGCTTCGATTACTGCTATGGAAGCAAAAGCCCAGCAGCTTTCGTAATCCCCCTGGTCCTTGACGGGTGTAATCCAGCCCTGCTTTCTGGCATCAAATTTGGCCGGCAGAGCAGCCCCCCGCCTTGTTATGTCTGCTGTCTCGGAATCATCAATAACGGCAGGCTCCAGCCAATTATCATTGACGACAAATGGTGCCGGTGTCTTGGCAGATGCTGTTACTGTGTTGCCGGGACTTAGCATACCAATTCCCATTAAGCCTATTAAAGCTGTAGCAGCTATTTTTTTGATATTGAATATAGGTGAAAAGGTTCTGTTATCTGCCTGTAATCTGGCAGAAGCTTTATCTCGTTTATACATTATATCTCCTCCTTTTAGCTACTTTCCATTATATCTTTTATTTGCAAAATAATCAACGCATAGTTTTGTTTTTGCTTTAGAAAAGGCTGAAAGCTTCCGACATAATAGATAGGCAGTATTTCATGAATGAAACATTGAATGTATAGAAAGTATATAGGACATAAGTGAAAATGAGGTGACAAAATGAATTATCAGATTGGAAATAATAACCAGAAGACAGGATATGACAATTCTCTATTTGGCGGTGTCGGAATGTCCGGTGCGGGGCAGACTGGTTCCGGAGGTAAAAGCAATGATATATTAAACGGAAGCAGTGTGGGAGATTTGCTGGCATGTAAGCTGGTAAAGGGAGGAAAGGAGCCTGTGCTGGATATTAATGGTATTCAGCTAAAGACTAAGGCCACCAAGGAGTTGGAGAATGCTCAGCCTGGAGATACCATTTATTTGAAGCTTCAGGAGGTAAACAAGAATCAGGTTTCTCTTAAAATTGTAGGAACCCAGCCAGCGGCGGGGCAGGGTATGCTGGATGCAGCTACCAGTGCGCAGGTAATGCAGAGCACCGAGCAGTTCTCGGATATGATTAAGGAAAATCTGGGCGGTGCATTGGACGAAGAAGAGGCGAAGGAGAACCAGAAGGAGATTCTTCGGACACTGACTACGGAAGAAATTAGCAGGCTGCGGATGATGCAGATAGATGTCAGCAATGCCGTTCTCTCTGACTTAATGGGAATGGTTATCACTATTCGTTCCGGGGAACATCAGGACGAGATAAATGAGCAGATTGGTGATATTGTAAAGGAAACCCTTGGGAAGCTGAGGGATAGTGTGACCCCCGGCGGGCAGCCGCAGCAGTCAGGGCAGCCGGATGCCGTTTCGGAGGAAGCAGAGGAGCTTGTGGCGGATGAGTCGGGCTACAGGGGACCGGTGAGACTGAACAGTGAAGGCTATGTGGTGGATGCAGCTACTGCGATGAAAGAGGTATCAGATGTTAAAGCCGGGCAGCCCGAAAGCCAGATTGGGAATGAAGGGAATCCGGCAGGGAATATGATGAGGCCGGAGGACGATTATATCCGCAGTGATACAGCACTTATTTCGGATGAACAATTAATCTATATGGTAAAAAATAATATGGGATTAACGATAGAGAACTTGGAGGTTTCCCAGAACAGCGTTAATGAGGAGAGTCCTGCTGCGGAATTGCCGGTAAATGAAAAGGTATGGAATGATATTTATCCTCAAGTTACGGGAATCATTGAGTCAGCGGGCATGTCTGTGAATGACAGGAGTCTTGGTGCAGCACGGTTTATGCTGCAGCACGAGTTGCCAATTACCGTGGATTCCCTGCGGTTATATATGGCAGTGTATTCCGTGAACCAAAGGGGTATTCAGGTGCCTCAGGTTGAAGAAAATATAGGGGAACAGATAGCTATGGGCAACCCGCCGGAGCAGGCGAGAGTCAGCGGAAGCTCTCTTAAGGATAGGGCATCCCGGCTGATAGAGAAAATACAGGGGATTACGGCAAAGGCGGTGGATAATGCCGTATTGCAGGGTAAGCCGGTAACCATTTCTTATTTATATAATATTTCTATGCGCAGTGTAGATACGAGAAGGATGAGAGGTCCGGTGAATACCGGTGTAGAGGGGGCAAGTCTTTCTTTAAGCGGTGTAGGGCAGGATGGCTCCCAACCGGAGAGCGTTATGCCGCTATCTAATAATCCCAGCGCAGTGACGGCAAGACGGCAGCTGGAGGAAATTCGTCTGTCCATGACGGTTGAGGCTGCGGTGCGTTTGGTAAGGCAGGATATCAATATTGATGCCAGACCGCTTTCACGGATTGTGGAGGCTCTGCGCCAGGAGGAAAATAAATACTATGACAAGGTGGTTTCTACGCAGGATTTGCATGATGTTCCTGAGGATGTGGATTTGTTAAAGGAAACGCTGAAGGAGACAGACGGATTGAAAAATCTTCCGGAATATACCCTGGGAGAGATGGTGAAGCGGCCGACAGTTACTGTGGGCGGTTTATATGAGGCGGGTAACCAGATTAAGGCAGTTCTGGCGGGTCAGGCTTATGAGACAATGATGACGAGACCACGTCGGGATATGGGAGATTCGATTACGGAAGCTTTCCAAAATGTGGATGCCATTCTGGAGGATATGAACATGGACCGCAATGAGGAAAACCAGAGGGCAGTCCGGATTCTGGCATATAATGAGATGGAGTTAAGCAGAGCCAATATTGCAAGTGTAAAGGCGGCGGATGCCAAGGTACAGCAGATGTTTGAAACGCTTACGCCACAGATTGTGCTGAATTTAATCCGGGAGAGCAAGAATCCTCTTAATATGACGATTGACGGTTTAAATGAGGAAATTATGCAGCAGAGAGAGGTCAGGGGTATAACTGACGAACAGCGTTTCAGTGAGTTTTTGTATCAGATGGACCGCAATAATGAGATAACGGATGCAGAGCGGCAGAGCTTTATCGGAATTTACCGCCTGCTGGATAAGATAGAGAAGTCCCGGGGTAAGGATATTGGTGCTATCGTGAGAAACGGGCAGGAGGTCACGTTGAATAATCTGTTCTCTGCTGACAAGAGCCGTAAGGCCAGAGGTATGGATGTGTCGGTGGATGAAAACTTTGGCGAACGTGCAGATGTGGAGACACCGGAAGGCGGTATTTTGCACCAGATTGAAACAGCTTATAACCAGACCATTACCAGTAGTATTCTGCGTCATATCCGTCCGGAAACCCTGAAGGGAATGGGGAGAATGGACTACCTGAATATGAGCCTTGAAGAGTTGAATGCAATTATGAAAGCGGGAGATAATGGCCAGGGTGAGGAAGAGCTTACCGGAGAATTATCGGATGAGCTCAAGCAGGCACTCACCTATGAGGAAGAAGTAGAGACTATGCTGGATGCCAACGATATGCCAAAGACGGTTACTAATATTATTGCTGCGCATCAGGTGATGTATGGCGAGGATGGTATTTATGGCATGATTCGCAGTATTAAGAACAGTTTGCCGAGAGATAAGCGAGAGAGAATCACTGCACAGGAGGGGCAGATTTTGGAGAATCTGGAGAGTAAGGCAGATGTGGTATATGGTCTGGAGAATATCCGTTCAGACTTGTCTCGGGCAATCCATGATAAGGAGCAAGATGGTACAATTACTTCAATGGATATTCAGGCTTTAAAATATTTAAATGCCGGTATGCCCATTGCCATGCGGGCGGTGGAGGAGGATGTATTCCAGATTCCACTGGTGGTTGGTGATGAAGTCAGTATTATGAAGGTATCCATTATGCAGGATGGAAGTCATGCGGGAGATATTACCGCCACAATGCAGACGGCAAGCTATGGAGTACTGGAAGCATTTATTCATATGGAAGGCAATCAGCTTGAGGGATATGTAGAGACAGAGGAGGAAGCGGGACAGAAGGCATTGGAGAATAATGAACTCACTATCCGGTCAGCCTTTGCCAAGGTGGGAATGGAAGTGAAGGATTTGCGGTTAGACGGAACAAGACCGATGCAGTATGGCATTGAGGGCGAAGGGCAGGAGGTGTCCACTTCAAGACTGTACAAGGCGGCAAAACAACTTCTGATTGCTATTAAGTTAACGGGAATCACTGCCGATAATTATACTAGTTGATAATATAGAAAGAACAGGCGGAGAAAAGGATATTCCAAAGCCGGTAAAATAGACAGCGGGATTGAAAACGGAGGTTCAACTGCTGACTGGAAAGTAATAATTGAGGTGACATATTATGAGGTTGAATCACAATTCGATGGCGCATACAGCCAACAACAATTTGGCAGCAATTAATAATAATCTGACAAAGTCTATGCAGAGACTTTCTTCCGGGTATAAGGTGAATAAGTCTTCTGATGACCCGGCGGCTAAGGCGATTTCACAGAGAATGCATTCTCAGCTTAGAGGGTTGTCAAGGGCAGAGAATAATGCCAATGACGGAATTTCTCTGATTCAGACGGCAGAGGGAGCACTGGACGAGATACATTCCATTTTGGCAAGAATCCGTGAACTGGCAGTAAGAGGTGCCAATGAGGTATATGCAGAGGAAGATAAGGATGCAATGCAGGATGAGATTGACCAGCTTCGGGATGAGCTTGACCGCATTTCTGAGACAACGGATTTTAACGGCAGGAAGCTGCTTAACGGAGAGTTAAATAAAAAAGGATACACGGATGCAGATGCGCTTAAGGTGGTTGAAATCGGCGGTGACATTGAGCCGGGTGAATACGGACTTACTGTTACAGCACTGGGAGAGCAGGCAAAGAGTTCTATTACTCCGCTGGCAGACGGCAAGGTGATTTCAAAGGACGAGGAAGGCACACTTTGGATTAACCATTTTGAAATCAGAATTAAGGAAGGAATGACGGCAACAGAAGTAAATGAGAAGATTCGTAATGCCACTTCCAAAATCGGAATTGACTATTATGATAATGGTGACCTTATTACACAGGAATACGGAACCAAACAGCATATCACTGTCAACGCCAGCACCGAGGAATTGAAAGCACTGTTCGGTGCTGACGGTTCAACGACCTATGGCAAGGATGCAGAGGCCAGCTTTGGTGCCAGCAGAGTAGGATTTTCCGAAACAGCTACGGTAGATACACAGGGAAATCGTATCACGGTAACGGATAAAGATGGATTTAAGATGGTTTATGATATAGATCCGGACGCAACAGAGGAAGATGCAGCTGGAGGAATAAGTGCGGTTAATGCGACAATCACTGTGCTTTCTGCCGGTCCGATGGTATTGCAGATTGGTAATAATGAGGGACAGACGTTGAATGTCAATATTAGCAAGACAACAGCAGAGTCCTTGGATATTGATAAAATTAATGTATATACCAACGGTTACGCATCAGATGCTATTGAAAGAGTAGATAATGCCGTTGCCAAAATATCCGGTATTCGTTCTGCTCTGGGTGCTTATCAGAATCGTTTGGAGCACACGGTAACGAATCTGGAGAGCTCCAGTGAAAATCTGACCAGTGCAGTATCCCGGATTCAGGATACCGATATGGCAGAGGAGATTACCGAATATACACAGCAGAATGTTTTGAGTCAGAGTGCATTGCAGATGCTGCTCAAGTCTAATGCAAGACCTGAAGGATTGTTGCAGCTGTTCCAGAGATAAGGAAATACTGTTCCCGATAGGAGGATATAATGACTGAAGAGCAGATGAATGTATATAAAATGCGGATTTCTCAGGCGGGAGTCGGAGAGATGACAGTTGTGATGCTGGAAATGGAAATGCAGTGGATTGACGAGGCGCTGCAGGTCTATGAGCAGGATATAGATACCTTTACTGATTGTATAGGAAAGGCGCAGGCGGTTCAGGTAGAATTAATGACTGTGTTAAATATGGATAATCCCACAGCAGTAGATGTATATTCTGTGTTTGCATTTATTAATAAGCAGCTGATTCATGCAAAGATTAAAAGGCAGCCATTGGATATTAAGCGGTGCAGGGATATGTTGGAAAAATATCATGCCAGCTTTAAGGCGATTGCGAATACAGATACCGCAGGTCCTGTTATGGAGGGAAGCGAGAAGGTTTATGCAGGTCTCACCTATGGAACAGGAGGTCTGGTGGAGAGCAGTATGGGTGGAACAGAGTATACTGTGTGAGAATATTGATAATACAATAGAATATATAGGTAATTGTGAAACTTTGTTTTTTAAGACGTCCGTTGTACAATATAGACAAATCACCACTATAGAACATATTTAAAGAGCTTTGATAGGTCATTCTTGAGAGAGAGTATCAAGGCTCTTTATTTTTTCACTTCTGGTCATCTTTATTTTTCTCATTTCCAATCAATTTGTGATAAATCAATATAGCGAAACTTGATGTCAACATAAGCTAACTGCATAATTTCTCTAATTCTTTTATATCGCTATCAAGCAAATCAGGAAAGCGATCAGATACTTCATCGATTTTTATCTTCCCTAATTTCAAAAGTCTGCGTGCATTTTCTTTTGTTGTTTTCCTAACCGCTTCCCTTGCTGCTTCATTCCTCATATCTTCCATAATTTTACACATTTTAGCAACTCCTTCACCACTTTTATTATACATCGGACAATATCTTTTGAAAACTGAATTTTTATAAATATTTTTCTTAGGTGCTTTTTGCTGACAATCGGCAAGTCAAGTCTGTCTTTCCGTTTCGCCATTTTTGCAATTATTACTGGAGAGGATTTGTGGTTATGTTAAGGGAAAGGTGGAGGGTCTACAAAGGAATGTTTTTCATTCCTGCAAAGCAACGAGCCGAGTGTGAGTTTGCTCGCATTTGGCACTGCTGTGAGGATAATGTGTAGGAAATGTTATCCTGCGGTGTTTGAGTTGTTGAGGGATATTGGATTGGTGGAGTGGTTTTGATGATGAGAGATGTATATGATAAGTGGTTGTTGTGGTTGAGTTGAGGGATGAAGTCTATATGGATTATCGAGACAAAATCCATGTAAATTAGTAAAACTTTAAATAGTATAAGTCCTGTACACTTAAAGTGTAGTTGCAAAGTTTGTCAAAATGTGGTATTGTATGGAATAGTAAGTGATGTTTGGTGTAAGAAGTAGAGAAAAATTTATGAAGGATAATCAAATATTATCCTTCAGTTATGATGGATAACTTTTTATTATCTGTCA
>CAMWYM010000058.1 GCA_947178475.1 uncultured Clostridium sp.
CGGTTCGATACCGCCGGCTTTGCCACAAAATCCACCGCACCGGCATGCATTGCATCAAACACTTTATCACTTAACGAGCTAATCACCACAACCGGCAATGGATACTGAGGCATAAGCTTGCGAAGAAACTCAATTCCATTCATTCTCGGAAGTTCTACATCTAACGTCATCACATCCGGTTTATATTTCAAAATTGCATCCCTTGCCTCAAATGGGTCATTTGCAGTTCCCACAACCTCCACAGCAGGGTCTTTGTTTAAATTCTGAACCAGCAATTGCCTAAACACCATCGAGTCTTCGACAATTAAAACTCTGATTGGCCTCATTTACTCATCACCCTTCCCTCTTTCTAAATATCGACGGCTGAATAATCTGAAACGGTGTACTTCCTCTGTCAAGAGTCTCTGTTGTTCCGATAAACAGATATCCACCCGGCTCCAAAGCATCATATACTTTTTGAATCACCTGCTTTTTCGTAGGTTCATCAAAATATATCATGACATTGCGCAAAAATACAGTATGCATCTTCTTTTTAAAAGGAAATGGGTCCATTAAGTTAAACTGACGGAACAGAACCTCCTGTTTTAACTCATCTGTCACCTGATACTGTGTACCACCTGCCAACGGCTTGAAAAAATGCCGCTTCCATTGGTCAGGCAATTTTTTCAATTGCTCTGCAGTATAAACACCTGCCATTGCCTGCTTCAAGACCTTCGTGGAAATATCTGTAGCCAAAACCTTTGTATCCCACTGTTTTCGTTCTAGACCAAAAAAATCTGCCAGCACCATGGCAATCATATAAGGCTCTTCCCCAGATGATGCAGCACCGCACCAAATCCGCAAGTCCTTCCTTGCACTTTCTTTCTTCTGCAGCCATGGAAGTACCACTTTCTTAAAGTACTCAAAATGCTCAAATTCCCTCATAAAATATGTATGATTTGTTGTGAGGAAATTAACCAGCATAGCTTCCTGTGTTCCGGATTTATCATTCTCCACTGCATTCATAAAAGCAGCGAAATTACTCCAGCCTCCACGTTTGATATAATTCTCCAACCGCCCATTTACAATAACCTTTTTCTGGTGCAATTCTATGCCGTAGCGGTCCTTCATGTAATCTGCAATCCTTAAAAATTCCTCATCTGTCAGCAAAATCTCATCCCCTTCGCCATAATTTATGTAATAATTTTTCAATCAAACTGACGTGATATCTTGCAGCATATCTCAAAAATATCAGGGTTAAATTTCGTTCCGGCTTCCTCCTTCATTATCTCAAGAGCTTCCTCTTTACTATGGGCAGAATTCTCTGTCAGTGTGCAGAATCTATCCATTACAGAAACAATCTGCGCAGCGAGAGGAATCTCACTTTTCAGAAGCCGACCGGGATACCCGCTTCCATCCCAATTTTCATGGTGATAATGTGCAATATCAGTTGAAATCTTGATAAAATCATTATAATCACTGCTACCATGGAGATCCATGAGCAGTTTAGCACCTATAGCTGTATGACTTTGCAGCTCAATTTCTTCTTCGGCAGTCAACTCCGTCTTCTTTTGCAGAATTTCTTTTGAAACTCCGATATTGCCGATATTACAAAGCGGTGCTGCCAATTCTATTGTATCAATATATGAGTCGGAAATCTTTTCATCAAACAGTGGAGAAAGCTGCAACGCCTGTGCCAGCATCCGGCAGTTTTTCCCTAGACGCTCCATGTATGCCTTCTCATAAGAAGAATCCTGTGCCGCAATCCCGGCAAGTGCATACAATATATTCTTCTTCTCCAACTCCATCTGCTTTAACTGCTCACTGACGGAAACCTGCAGACGCCTGTTCATCTCCCTAAGCTCCTGCGCCATTTCATAGAGCTTAAGATGAACACCCACTCTTGCCTGTACCTCTTCCGAAATAAAAGGCTTTGTAATATAGTCTGCGCCACCCTTTGAAAATCCCTCTACGATATCCTGGGATTCATTATAGGCGGATATAAACACAACAGGAATATTTTCTGTTCTTTTACTCTTCTTCAGAATTCTGCACAACTCATAGCCATCCATTTCCGGCATGGAAATATCAGTGAGAATCAACTGCGGTAAAAATTCCTTTAGCAGTTCCAATGCATGCTCACCACTCTCTGCCAGAACAGGGTGGCAGCCCATTCCCGCAATAATCTCCTCTAATACTATTCTGTTTACCTCTACATCATCCACAATAAGAACGGTTTTGCCGCTTTTACTGAACTCATTATTAATCATATCGCACCCCCTATGATTCCAAGGCTTTCATCAGTTCCTCAAAACCAGCGGTTATTTTATCATAATTCTCTTTTTGAACTGCCATTTTCAACCGTAATATCAAACGGTTAACCTCTTGCGGAGCTCCCTCTGCCAACTGCCTGATTGTCTCCATAAACATTTCAGCCTTTTCCCAATTCTCCATTTCCACACAGAGAATCAGCTTAGATAAATTACGCTTAAGGGTATCCAGATTCTCCGGTGTGCCATATTGTCTTACTGTCTGAAGATCATCCTCTTCTGCCAGCATCGCCGATGTATATGAGGTAGCAAACATATTTGCTGATTCTGTCTGGGACACATTCTTCGCATCCTCCTCGGTAAGACCTGCCCAGATAGAAAAGGAAAATGTACTTCCCATATTTTTCTCGCTTTCTACCTCAATCCTTCCACCCATCAGCTCTACCAATTCCCTGGAGATAAACAATCCAAGACCGGTGCCGCCAAACTTTCTGGAAATAGATGCATCCACCTGCGAAAAGCTCTGGAATAATCTGCCCATATCCTCCTCATCAATTCCGATACCGGAATCCTTCACAATAAAAAACAGTTCTATTTTATTATTTACCTGAGCCGTTTTCACTACTTCGAGAGAAATCTTACCCACAGAGGTAAATTTTTGCGCATTGGACAAAAGATTATTGAGAATCTGCACAATTCGCAGTTCATCACCAATAATATACTCTGGCACCTGAGGAGATACCGTCATAAAAAAGTCCAAACCCTTTTCTGTAATTTTGTTGATATGATTAGCTTTTACATAATCCAACATATTCCGGAAATGGAAGGTACGGGATTCCAGTGTAAACTTACCCGCCTCTAATTTAGAGAAATCCAGAATATTATTAATAATTTTGTTCATATCGCCGCAGCAGCGTTCAATCATCCGCAGCGGCCGCTTTACCTCAAGTTCAGTGGCCCTATCTAACAATTCTCTGACATTGCCAAGTATACCGTTTACCGGTGTCCGCAGTTCATGCGTCACATTGGCAACAAATTCAGACTTTACTTTAAGCGCTTCCTGCGCCTCCTGCCTCACCTGCTCAATCTCCCGGTTCAAGAACTTTTTCTCTAATATGTCATTAGCCATACATATGTATTTATCAGTATCCTGACTGTTCACAATGATTCTGGTCTCCACCGGAAAACAGGTCAGATTCTTCCGATATATCACAAGATTCTGCAATTCCTGTCCAAACGGATAATCCGTCTCAAAGCCGTCCTCCACAGCCCTAAAGGTATTCGGAAATACATCACAGATATTTGTACCACACAAATCATCATATTCTAATTTTGTCTTTGCTGCAGCGTTTGCATAGAGAATTTCTCCTCTCTTATCAAACATAAGAACCATTTCCAATGCTTCTTCCAGCGAAAAAAAGCAACCGTTGCTTTGTTCCATAATGCTCCTCCCAAAGTAAGGCACAAAGACCGCCATCGCAGTCCATGTTATCGCCCGCTATTTTTCTATTGCTCTCCGTAATCAAACATCTTAATTACTTCAACAATATTGAAAAAGTCCACCTTTGCAAGTGCAAAACATTCCAGAACATCCGGTGCAAACTGTCCGCACTCACCGTTCATAATCATATCATAGGCCTGATTATTTGCATATGCACTCTTATAAACTCTTGGACTTACCAACGCATCATACACGTCAGCAACTGCGACAATCTGTGCGCTCAGCGGTATATCATCACCCTCTAAATGGTCTGGATAACCGTTACCGTCCCATCTTTCATGGTGATGGCGGCATATCTCATAACAATACTGATAAAATGTACTGGACTTATCCCTATATGCCTTTTCCAATATATCACATCCAAGAGTGGTATGTGTTTTCATTACCTCAAATTCATCTGCAGTCAGCCGCCCCGGTTTAAGTAAAATGGCATCCGGAATGGCAATCTTCCCGATATCATGCATTGCTGACGCTCTTGCAATCTCATCAACCTGTGTCTGGGTCACTCCATATTTCGGGAAATACTGCATCAGATATTTCAACATGATTCTGGTGAAATACTTAATACGTCTGGTATGCTCTCCTGTCTCAGCAGAGCGGAACTCTACAACTGAGCTTAACGCATCAATCATAAATTCGTTATTTCTACGAATCTTGTTGTGCTGTTCCATCAGTTCTTCTTCCTGCTCCTTCAGACGCTTCTGCATATCCTGCTTGCTCTGATATAACGCAATAATGTTTTTACTTCTCTTCTTGACAATATGCGGATAAAATGGTTTATGTATTACGTCTGCAACGCCATAAGAATATGCTTTTTCCTCGCTATCCAACGCCGCCTCACTGGTAACCAGAATAACCGGTATTTTTTCCAGCAATTCGTGTTCATGCATATACTCCAACACCTGAAAACCATCCATAACTGGCATGATAATATCCAATAGAATCAATACGATGTTCTCTTTACGTTCAATCAGTGAAATAGCTTCCTGACCATTTTCTGCCTCAAGCAGGTCATACGTCTCTTCCTCGCCCCGAAACATCTCTTTCAAAATCGCTCTGTTAACTTCTCCGTCATCAACAATTAAAATCTGCTGCTTATCCATGGCTCCTCCTACGTCATATATTACATATTATTATAGTTATCCCACCTTATTAAAATATCACTAATCAAATGGGATTGTCAATATAAAGTTCCTAAAATATGAAACAATTATTACCAAAAAGGAAATCCTTCCCAGAAGCAGTCTGATTTTGTGACAAATCAGACTCTCCTTCATCATCATAAACTATCTTTTTCTAATTTTTTGTTACTCTTGCTCTGTCCTTTTTATTTTTTCCGAAAGAGCCTTCACTGGGTGCTTCATTTTGTATCGGATATTGCTAATATGCCGCTTCTGCACCTCTAATTGTTCTTTCAAAGACTTACATTGTTCCTTTAAAGACTTATTTTCATTCATTAAATATAATGTTGTCGTTCCAAAGAAATGAATAACATCCCTTATCATCTGCTCATTATCAGGAGTCCATTTCCCGTCAGCCCGGTAAACATCATTAAACAAAGCTCCATCTTTTCCAAGGTACTCTCTCGCAATTTTTGCATTCCCCTCTTGATATTTCTCAAGGAATTTCCGGTCTTCCTCCTCAGAAAACATATGACTGCTGCCTTCCTCCCCTTCGGCTGATGCCTCAGTAAGCAATTTCCTAAAATAACTATTCTTTTGCTTATCCAAATCCGGCAGAGTATTTAACACTCTTTTTATCTCAACATTATTCTTTGTAAGACTGGGGTTTTGCATCGGTGCCAGAAGCTTATATTCATCTGTATATTGCAAATGAAGGGCATCCAGAAAATCCGCCTGTACAGAACCACCAACAAAGCTCTTTTTGTCGAAAATCCTGACCGTAATATTCTCTTTCCCAACATACTCCGATATTTTGGTGAGAATATCATAGTAATCAAGCTTGATGTACGGCATTTTCTCTACAACCTCTTCCCAGCTCATAACGGAAGACGACAGCATTCCCTCTTTTACCTGCTGATTCCACCATGAGAATAAGAAATCATCCTGCCGTCTCAGATAAACAATCACCTTCACTGCAATGTTATCATCCTTTAACAGTCCCTGTTTAAGTCTCTCCCAACAGTTTGTATCATCAAAAAAACCACGATTCCATATTCCTTCGTCAGAGAGAATGATATTGTCATATTGCTCAAAAAGCTGGCAAACCTGCCCCAATTCCTCCCTTACTACCTTCTTCTCCTCATCAAACTGTCTTTTCCCGTCAGCATCCTTTATTCGTCCTACCAAAAAGTGAGCATTCCGGTATTTCTGAACATTAGGAAACTGATAATCAAACAGAGGATAACCGTATCCATGCTTTTCCAATATTTCCCGATTATCCCAGCAGAAGGTCTGAATAGCCGTAGTTGCCGTTTTGGGTGTTCCAATATGCAGATAAAGTGTTTTCATTTCCGTCTCCTCTCTTTATAACACTTGTCAGGCAATTGTCAGATGATCATTCAAGCATTAATCACTGACTTGCAAAAATGCAAAATATCATTATATACACTCTCGTAATCCTCTTCGTTATGAATCTCATGGCGCATACCGGCAAAAAGCTTGGAGGACACCTGCTGATATCCCATATTCTTTAGTCTGTCAATAGCATGCCCCCATCTCTCACTATTTATATAACAAGGATCGTCTGCCCCCGATACAAAGTAAATAGGTAATTGTTCATTTCTCACCTGGTACTTTGGTGCAGTATAGGTCTGACTCTCCAGATTCAACAGTGACATAATACCATTTAGCGTATAGATAAAGTCACATATCGGGTTATCTCCAAATTCTGCCTCTATATCTGGTGACTGCTTCGCAACCAGCCATGCATCTTCCCTGTTCTCATCGGCAAACTGTCTTTCAAAACCACCCAGAACTAAATTCTGCATAAATTTTGAGCGATAACGGTCACCTAATGATGCCATGGTCGCTTTGACAATCAATTTTCCGGCAGGAACTCCTGTATTATATGCAGGACAGCCGGATACTATGAGTGCGTCAATAGCATCATCATGTTCCCGCAAATATGCACGTACAGCAAGGGAACCCATACTGTGACCGTATAAAATCAGCGGAAGCTCAGGATATTCCTTTCTTATATTCTTAGTCACCCGATAGATATCCTCCACAAAACCTTTATCCATAGAATCATAGCAGTATCCGATATCTGCATCATCCTTCACGCTCTGCCCATGTCCCCGGTTATCATGCATAAGCGTTATCATTCCATGCTCTGCCATCCATCTCATAAAAAACATATACCGCCCTTTATGTTCGGACATCCCATGCACCATCTGGAAAATCCCAATCGGATTCTCAGGAATCAGACAGGTTCCATGAATTGGAACAGCATCATATTTGGACACAAAGGAAAACTGTTTTGTTGTAATATTCATCGCAATTAACCCTCCGGCATTTAAATTTTATGTTAAGCTTTATCTTTTATTACAAAAAATAAAAACCTCTGAATTTATTTATATTATTTTACATCAATTCAGAGATTTTTACAATTTTTTTGATTTATAAACTCAAACTTCGCAGATGACTATGTTAGAAGAGCAGATGATTATTACATTATAATTAGCCTTACTGCTATACCTGACTTTTTCCACCGGCTTTAAAATTGTATACCGGCTTAATGATTCGGTCAATCGTTACTGTATCCTCTATCACCTCTGCAATATCGTCTATTTTCCGATATGCAAACGGTGCCTCATCTAAGGTATCCTTATTCACGCAGATGGAATGAATCCCTTCCATTGCCTTTTTAAATTCAGAAACCGTATGGTGGTCCTTTACCTCGGAGCGCCGATAAACACGTCCCGAACCGTGGGGTGCCGAGCAGTTCCAAGCCTCGTTCCCAAGACCGGTTCCCAAAATAATCCCATCCCGCATATTAATAGGAATAACCACCTTTTCTCCGGCCTTTGCGCTGATTGCACCCTTTCGAAGAATTGGCAGTTCTCCCGAAAAATCAATGTAATTATGAATGCAGGTATAACTGTCCATAATCCGCCATTTCATTCCGCGCATAATCTCATCAAGCATAGCCTCCCGATTGTTCGCTGCATATTCCTGTGTGACGGCAAGATCCTGAAGATAGTCCTCCAACAGCTTACCCTCCAGGCACGTCATTTCATATGGGGCATGCCCCTGTTTTTTCATCTGTGATTCCTTCTGCCCTGCCTTTAAATAATATTCCGTAACTTCCATTCCAAGATGACGGCTGCCGGAATGAATGACGAGATAATAATCCCCATCTGTATCCCTGTCCACCTCAATAAAGTGATTACCACCACCCAGAGTTCCAATACTGCACAAAGCCCTTGCCTCATTAATTGCCTTATAGCAACGCAGGCGGCTAAGACCCTCTCTCCCTGCAAATGCATGCGGATTTTTTCTGGTTTTTCCGCCAACGGGAACCTTCTCACGGATTACCGTATCTAATTTTTCATATTCCACGTTCCTCGCCTTAAGCTTTGCAATCGTCATGCCACAGCCGATATCCACACCTACAAGGCTCGGGAGCAGACTGTCGCCCACAGACATGGTAAGCCCTATCGTCCCTACCTTACCGGGGTGGACGTCCGGCATCACACGGATTTTACTTCCCGCCGCACTTTTGTGGTCACAAATCATCTGCAGCTGCCTGCGGGCATACTCATCAATTGCATATTCTTCATTTCGCACCGTATAAACGATTGCATTTGTATATTTCCCATAAATTGTAATCATAAAAATTCCCTTTCTAATCTGTGCTTTCCGATTGCAGACAATATGCCTTTTCCAGTCCAGTATCACGGACCACAGAAAAATCTGCATCAAAAAAACACCTTACGTAAAGGTGCTGATTATCCCAATCTATGTAATATGCCATTCCCTCTGGCAAGCATATAGGCTTAAACAGAAAGGACAATCACACCTTGTCTTCGAGTTATTAAATTATTGTTCATCATTGTATACTGCATATTGTCCTCCTTATCTGGCTGGGTCTATTGCTACACTACAAAGCTCGTGCTCTTTGTCTGACAGTAAGTATATCGGCAGTGGCAGGGAATGTCATTAGGGTTGAAGCTTATCCTTAATTTGAAATAATAACATTAACCCTACATTCACGGCAACGCGGATTTATATATATTAAAGGTTGCAACAAAAAACCAAGAGGCACAAACCTCTTGGATTCCCTTTATTTCCTTTCGCAATCAAAGATTGCTCAATGTCGCACATTCGCTGAATAAGCGTGCAAGCACGCTTACTCAGCTCATTGTTTCCGCAAAAAAATGCGGATGAAGGGACTCGAACCCCCACGGTCTCCCACTAGATCCTAAGTCTAGCGCGTCTGCCAGTTCCGCCACATCCGCATATCTATAACCAACAGGATTACTCCTGCCTGCTACCATATAAACATTCAGTCATCCTGTCTGTTATTTCTATATAAATAAGTAAAGAAGCATCTCTGCTTCTTCCTAAGTGAAGCACGGGGGATTCGAACCCCCGACAACCTGATTAAAAGTCAGGTGCTCTACCGACTGAGCTAGTGCTCCATATCATAACCAATCCTAAGCTTTGATTCATCATCTCCGTCAAGACTTAATGAACCTAGCTGGGGTAGCTGGATTCGAACCAGCGAATGCAGGAGTCAAAGTCCTGTGCCTTACCGCTTGGCGATACCCCAGTACTCTCTGCATTCTTGGCAACCTGAATGGCCGCCTTCGTGCAAACGAAGGTGGATAAAGGGATTCGAACCCTTGGCCTCCAGAGCCACAATCTGGCGCGCTAACCAACTGCGCTATACCCACCATAAACGTGCTCGAAGGGATTCGAACCCCCGACCCACGGCTTAGAAGGCCGTTGCTCTATCCAGCTGAGCTACGAACACACTCGTTAACGCAAAGTTTCAAAGTATATTTGATTATTAATGCGTAACAAAAGCGGGTGATGGGAATCGAACCCACGTATCTAGCTTGGAAGGCTAGTGTTCTACCATTGAACTACACCCGCATGTCAGTTGAAGATCGGGGTGACAGGATTCGAACCTGCGACCTCTTGATCCCAAATCAAGCGCTCTAGCCAAGCTGAGCCACACCCCGTTTTCACGGTGCCATCGCTGACGCAATGACTACTATAACAAAAGCGCTTTAACTTGTCAACCACTTTTTGAACTTTTTCTTAAAAGTCCCTTTTCACTTCCTGACCATTCAAAATCAGCAAGGAAATACTCTTTAATCAATCTGAACCCTTGACGAAAAACAAGGGTTCAGACATCATAGTTGTTTAAAAACACAATTCTCTAAACCTGCACAAAATCTATTATGCCTCTGTAGTCTTCGGTTCCGGTACTGGTGTTGGTGCCGGTTTAACATCATCATCATCGTCAAAGAAATCATCATCAAAATCATCGTCAAAATCATCATCAAAATCATCCAGATAATCCGGTGTAAAATAGCGATATACAAAATAAGCGATTGCTGCAACTGCTGTAACTGCACCGATGATAGCGAATACCCAAACCATTCTCCTGGTTGCCTTTTCCTGCGGGTCCTCACGTTTAATTAATTCCTGAATCTTCGCCGCATTGATTAAATCGTCAATATTCTTCATCTTATTACCTTCCTTTCCACAAGGTCTGTTCAAGTCTGCTATGCCAAAATAAACATAATCCCTTGATGACCGCATTCATATAGTTATTATATCACAAACTTCCCATCTTTACTATATGTAAAACAAAAAAAATTACCAAATTTTCTCATTTGCCTTTATCTATCCGAGTTTTTTTAGTTTTGCAAAGGAGGCAAACATCCTCTTTATCCCCGCTGTTTCAAAGTCTACCGTCACCTCATAATCTTTTCCTCCGGATACAAGTTCTGTAACCACTCCCTTTCCAAACCTGACATGCTCTACCATGTCTCCAACCGTATAATCCACCTCTAGACGCTCCACCCTAAATTCTTTTCCAAATGATGGTGTATTACTTTTCTGGTACGAATATGGTTTATCAGTAACGCTTGCACTTCGCCTCGAAAGATTGTCCCTCGCCTCATCTAATGCCTGCTGCTGCCTGCGCATTGCAAAGGAGCCCTCTCCATTTTTCACCAGCACCTCTTCCGGTATTTCCTCAACAAATCGAGATACCGGATTATAATTTGTATTTCCATGCATCATGCGCTGTCTTGCCGCACTTAAGTAAAGCTTCTCCTTTGCTCTGGTGATACCTACATAACAGAGTCTTCTCTCCTCCTCTACGGCATCCGGGTCATCCGAATTGAGCGCCATGCCGCTGGGAAATAAACGGTCCTCCATACCGCCCAAAAAAACACACGGAAACTCCAGTCCCTTTGCACTGTGAAGTGTCATCAGCAATACCTTTTCTTCAGTCTCCTGTACACTGTCTACATCTGCCACCAATGCGATTTCCTCTAAGAGCTCTGATAAGACCGGATGTTCGCTCTCCTGTTCATATTTCACAATTTTATTCTTAAGCTCTGTAAGGTTTTCCATTCTGCCCTCTGCCTCATCGGTATGCTCTGCCACCAGTTCATCCCAATATCCCGTTCTGTCCAGTATAATATCATATAGCTCACTCAGAGAAGTTCCCTCCTCAATCAAGTCGCGAAAATCCAGAATCAGGTCCGTAAATTCCTTTACCTTAGAAGCCGCCCGGTTAAGTCCCGGCACGTTGGAGGCCTCAAACATCGCATCAAGCAGACCCATTTCATAGGTATCTGCATATGTCTGAATTTTATCAATACTGGCATTTCCAATTCCTCTTTTAGGCACATTGATAATCCGGCGGACTGCCATCTCATCCTGACCGTTGTCAATCACCTTCAAGTAACAGATTAAATCCTTTACCTCTCTGCGCCCGTAAAAATTCTGCCCACCTACCAGCTTATAAGGGATATTATGCATCAGCAGCTTTTCTTCAAAAATACGGGATTGTGCATTGGTACGATAAAGAATTGCAAAATAATTATATGCTTTTCCATCCATATTATGCTGCCTGTCAATTTCCCCAACTACAGCCTCTGCCTCCATATACTCGGTATCGTAAAGAGAAAATGCCACCTTATCTCCCTCTGGCTGTTCTGTCCACAGAGCCTTATCCGTACGCCCTTCATTATGTGAGATAACACCGTTTGCAGCTGCTAATATATTTTTGGTGGAACGGTAATTTTGCTCTAACTTAATCACCTTTGCCTCGGAATATTCCTCTCTAAAATTAAGAATATTATAAATATTGGCTCCCCTGAATTTGTAAATCGACTGGTCGTCATCTCCTACAACGCACAAATTGCGGAATTTTGAGGCAAGCTGCTTTATCAGCAAAAACTGTATATGATTAGTGTCCTGATACTCATCCACCATGATATATTGGAACCTCTGCTGATAGCTGTCAAGGATTTCCGGCTGATACTGGAACAATTCCACTGTCTTATACAGCAAATCATCAAAATCCAGCGCATTACTCTGCATGAGCATTGCCTGATACTCCTTATACACTCTTGCTATCTGCATTTTCCGGAAATTGCCACTGGCTTCCCTGTCATACTCCTCCGGCGCAATAAAACGCTCCTTTGCTTTTGATATTTCTGCTATTACCCCCCGTTCCGGATACTGCTTGGGATCAATGTTCAGTTTCTTCAGACACGCCTTCACCACTGCCTTCTGGTCATCGCTGTCATAGATGGTAAAATTATTCTGAAATCCCAACTGGTCAATATAACGTCTTAAAATGCGCACACAAAGCGAGTGAAAGGTTGATACCCATACACCATCCGCTCCAAAGGAGACAATCTGGTTCACCCGTTCCCTCATCTCCTCCGCAGCCTTATTGGTAAAGGTAATTGCCAATATATTATACGGATTAATCCCCTTTTCCTCAATCAGGTAAGCAATCCGATGTGTCAGCGCTCTCGTTTTTCCGGAGCCTGCACCTGCTAACAGCAGTACAGGTCCCTCAGTAGCAGCAACAGCAAGCCGCTGCGGTTCATTTAATAATTCTAAATTCATTTTATCCGTTACCCCTGTATATGTTTTAAGCACACAAATTTACCCTGGCAAGCTAGTAAATCTGTGTACTTTATATTTATAACTCAAACTTCGCACATACAAAATTGTGCCCAAGGCAGATGATTACTATATTCATAAGAAACACTATCTGAACACGCTGGTCCTTGATTTTGCATAGCAAAATCTTAGTACCACTGCGTGTGAGGCTAAGTGAAAACGTGTGTTTCGTTGAATATAATAATCATCCGCTCTTCTGACATAGTCATATGCGAAGTTTGAGTTTATAATAATACGCAATTAGTGACATTATATCATAGGACTACCTTCTTTTTCCACCTATTTAATAAATTTCTTTCACAATGCCCTCTCCCAATCTCTCCAAAGCAGACATATATTTACCATTGCAAAAATAATAATCTGCTTTCCGGACAGCACTTGAGAGAACCCCAAAATTGTGGTATGATAGTAAGCGTGCCAAGCATATATATGAAGAGGTAAACTAATCCACAACGGCCAAAATCGTACGGCATACCGTCCTTGGAGAAGGACGATAAACACTACTACTACATAAAATTACGAGGATTTATTATGATTAGAGATATTTACAGCAAAGACAAAACCGTCCTTTCTTTTGAGGTGTTCCCTCCAAAGAAAGAGGAAGAAATCTATGATATTTACAAAACGCTGGATACCTTGAAGTCCCTTCATCCCGACTTCATCGGCGTAACCTACGGTGCGGGAGGCAGCAATTCCAAAAAAACGGCATCTATTGCCGCTTACATCAAGAACATATGCGATATTGAACCCATAGCCCACCTGACAGCCGTAGCCATGGATCAGGCATTTTTACTTTCCTTTTTGGATGAATTAAAGGAAAAGGGTATATCAAATGTTCTGGCTCTCCGCGGTGACCGCCCAAAAGACATGAGTGACGAAGCCTACAACAACCGTGTTTTTCTATACGCGGAGGACATCATCAAAATTATACATACTCATTCCGATATCTGTGTAGCTGCCGCCTGCTATCCTGAAGTTCATCCGGACTCCGAATCCAGAGAAAGCGACCTGCATTATCTGAAGCAAAAAGTGGATACAGGTGTCAATTTTCTAATCACACAGATGTTTTTTGACAACAGCAAGTTTTATGAGTTTCTGAATCTGGCACGCCAAAAGAATATTCAAGTTCCGATTTCTGCCGGTATTATGCCAATCACCTCTGCCAGACAGCTGGGAACAAGCGTAACCCTATCCGGTACATCTGTCCCCCAAAAGCTCAGCAATCTGGTAGCAAAATACGCTGATTCACCAGATGATATGCGTAAAGCCGGAATTGATTATGCGGTAAAACAAATTGAGGATTTAATTGCCAACGGGGTAGACGGCATTCATATTTATACAATGAACAAAGCAGCTACTGCCACAGATATTGTCTCTCAGATATCGCTTTAGGTTACAGTCTCTCGCCAAAGCTGGAGCAAGGTAATCCAGTTTATGCACAGACAAATATTTTTTCTTGCAATATAGTTTCAAAGACTATATAATGTGTCATGGAATTGGCAGTGTAAATAAGAAAGTTGAGGAAAATGATGAGTCAATTAACATTTGAAGAAATCAAAGCACAAATTGAAGAGTGGATACGGTTAGATTACATCTACCCAGAGGATATCCCTTCTATTGAGTTATATATGGATCAGGTAACTACCTTCATGGAAGAACACCTCCGTGGAAACAAACGTCGCGAGGATGACAAAATTCTCACCAAAACTATGATTAACAACTATTCCAAAAATAATCTCCTGCCGCCCTCAGACAAGAAAAAATATTCCAAGGATCATATGATATTGTTGATTTATATTTACTATCTCAAAAATTTTCTTTCCATCAACGATATCCAGAACCTGTTAAACCCTATGACGAACACATTTTTTCATAAGGATAGCGGCATAACCATGTCCGATATTTATTCTGATTTGTTTGAACTGGAAAAACAGTACGGAATCAAGGTAAGACAAAGTATTCAGGACGTATATGATATAACAGATAAACAGTTTGATACGAAAGATGATTATCTGAAAACCTATGCAATGATAACCATGTTAAGCTATGATATCTATGCCAAAAAGCAATTAGTAGAGAAATTGATTGACTCCCTGGCAGACAAATCGGAAACAAAGGAAGAGCAAAAGGAACGCAAGGAAGCTGCCCGACAGCAGGAAAAAGCAGAAAAGGAACAAGCAAAGAAACAGGATAAAAGAACCAAAAAAGATTCAACCTCGAAAGCCGGCAATCCGTAATACATATACGGATCCCGGCTTTATTTCATTGCTTGTTGCGCTTTTCTTTCATTCTTTCAAATACAATCTGATACCCATCTTTACCATAGTTAAGGGAACGGTTGACCCGTGAAATTGTTGCAGTTGATGCTCCGGTCTGTTCTGCCACCTCCATATAGGTATGCCCCTCTGTCAGCATTCTGGCTACCTCAAAGCGCTGCGCAAAAGACAACAATTCATTAACGGTACACACATCCTCAAAAAAATCATAGCATTCCTCTTCACTTTCCAAAGACAGAATAGCCTCAAATAATTCTTTTACTGCCTGTGTCCTTACGCTCTTTCCCATGTTGATACACTCCATTACAATCTTGCATTCTCATTAATCCAGATAGAAACCGTTTCCCGATTTACATAAAATTCACCACAGCCCTCATCATCAATCCGGATATTATACTTTGCATTACCCAGCGCATCCTTAAAAAACTGTCCCGCATACTGCCTGCCGATATACATACGCTTGCTGCCTCCGGTGCTGTCAGACATCACAACGGCAATACCTGAATTTTTATGCTCCTCATCTCCCTCTCTGGTCCAGCCGATTACATTGAAATCATCAAAATAATCATGCTGAATACCATAGGCATAACGCTTTCGCACCTTCAACATTTTGTTGAGAAGAGTCTTCTTGGCAGAAATTTTATCATGAGGAATGCCATAATAATCACCGTAAAATACGCACGGATATCCGTCCTGACGCAGTAACGTTAAGGCATACGCATGAGGTTTAAACCAATCCTCTACCCATGACTGTAACGACTGCCCCGGCTGGGTATCGTGATTATCCACAAAAGTCACTGCCTGAATCGGATGTCTGGACACCAGCGTATCTTTAAATATCTCTGACATATTATAGCTGCCATGTGCTCTTGACGCATCATGAAAATGCATATGCAGGGGTACATCAAACAATGACATTTCATAGTTGACATTTGACAGATATCTCTCCAAATGATTTACATCCCAATGCCAATACTCTCCAACAGCAAATAAGTCCTTCCCACTCGTCTCTCTCATAACAGGAAGCCAGTCCTTATAGAAATAATATCCTATATGCTTAACTGCATCCAGACGCAGTCCGTTGACACCAGTCATCTTCAGATACCATTCCCCCCATTTGTAAAGTTCATCCTTTACCTCAGGATTGTCAAAATCAATATCGGCCCCCATCAGATAGTCGTAGTTGCCATTCTCCTCATCTACGCCATCCTCCCAGTTTTTGCCGGTAAATCTATAAATCGCATTGCGGGTATTTTCCTGATCCCAGTCAATTCCGTCAAAATGTGTCCAATTCCACGTAAAATCCGAATACTTTCCCTTACGTCCCGGAAAGGTGAATTTCGTCCAGCCGCAGATTGTTTTCTCATCTCCAACCATCTGATTACGACTGTTGGAGTTAAATTCCTCAGCCTCGATCATCTCGGTTTCATCTGCACCAATCTTATGATTCAAAACGATATCAGCATAAATATCAATTCCCTTCTTCTGAACAGTTTTCACCATTTCAATATATTCCTTCTTCGTACCATACTTAGTCGGAATACTTCCCTTCTGATTAAACTCACCTAAATCATATAGATCATACACCCCATATCCAACGTCCTTGTCACCGCCTGCACCTTTATAAGCCGGCGGCACCCACAGGGAAGTCACTCCTAAGGTTTTCAATTTGGAACTCTCTTCCATAATATGCTGCCATAAACTGTGATTCTCAGGCATATACCACTCAAAATACTGCATCATCAATCCATTATTACTCATAAAGGCTCCCCCCATACTAAAAGCGTACATCTGACCATCGTCTGACAGATGCCTCCGTGTATTTGTGCAACAAATACTGATTATCATTTGTATTAGATAGTATACCAAAAACAGAACTTTTTTTCAACTTGTGAATATACTACTAAAAAAGTGTTTGGAGCTATTGATGAGATTTAGAAAAATTGAAAAACGCCTGCTTGGGGCTGTCCTTGCCTTAGCCATGACCATAACCGTCTGCACTGGCTGTGGAAAAAGCGACAGTGATCTTACCAAGGTTACGATGTATGAGGTTGCCCACTCCATTTTCTATGCGCCCCAGTATGTGGCCATCGAAAAAGGTTATTTTGCCGAGGAGGGAATTGACCTTGAACTGGTAAACGGCTTTGGTGCCGATAAGGTTATGTCCGCCATGGTTGCAGGTGAAGCCGATATCGGTTTTATGGGTGCAGAGGCCTCCATTTATCTGTACAGTGAGGGTGCCTCTAACTATGCCATCAACTTTGCACAGCTCACCCAGCGCGCCGGAAATTTCTTGGTTGCCAGAAAACCGATTGATGATTTCAGCTGGGATATGCTGCGAGATACCGAGGTCCTCGGTGGCAGAAAGGGTGGCATGCCGGAAATGGTATTCGAGTATATTCTGAACAAAAACGGCATTGATCCGGCTGTCGACCTAAGCATCGACCAAAGTATTGATTTTGGTAGTACCGCAGCTGCATTTTCCGGCGGTCAGGGTGATTTTACCGTGGAATTCGAGCCCTCTGCAACCGCTTTGGAATCAGCAGGTGAAGGCTATGTAGTCGCCTCCCTCGGAGTGGATTCTGGCTATGTTCCATATACCTCCTACAGCACAACAAAGGAATACATGGAAAAGAATGAGGATATCATTCAGGGCTTCACCAATGCCCTGCAAAAGGGTATGGATTTTGTGGCCACACATAGCCCACAGGAAATTGCAGAGGTCATTGCTCCCCAGTTTGAAGAGACAGACGTAGCAACAATCGAAACCATTGTAACCCGATATTACGAGCAGGACACATGGAAAGACTCTCTGGTGTTTGAAGAAAGCAGCTTCGACCTGTTACAGAATATCTTAATCGGTGCCGGCGAGCTGGATAACCGTGTTCCCTATGACAAATTAGTCAATAATCAGTTTGCCACCAAAGCTTCAGAGAAAAAATAATCCTTTCATCACAGCGCACTCCAAATCGCAGGGTGCGCTGTTTTTTTGCGAAAAAACAGCAGTCAAAAGGCTGTCACTTTAACAAATATCGCTCGTGCAACAGCAACCTCAAAAAGAGCCGCCGCAAAACTTGCGACAGCTCTTTTCTCTATTAATTGTATTCTCGATTTACAGGCAGGTGGCTTTTTTGTCAAATGCGCTGTTAAATGCATAAAAGTTCTTAGCGTCTAAATCGTCCTGAATCAGGCGAAGGCTCTCACCAAATCTCTGATAGTGAACCATCTCCCTTGCCCTCAGGAATTTGATGGCATCATACACATCCGGCTCATCCTTGCACAGGCGAAGAATATTGTCATATGTCAAGCGGGCCTTTTGCTCTGCAGCCATATCCTCATGCAGATCGGTAATCGGGTCCCCCGTGGACTGCAGGGTTGCTGTCGAAAACGGAACTCCGGCAGCATTCTGAGGCCAGATACCGATAGTATGGTCTACATAATATTGATAGAAGCCTGAGTTTTCAATTTCGTCCATAGAGAGATTCTTAGTGAGCTGCGTAACAATGGTTGAGATCATCTCCTCGTGCCCAAGTTCTTCCGTACCGATATCCGTTAATGCCCCGATTACCCGGCTATCCGGCATCGCATAACGCTGGGACAGATATCTGGTGGCAGCACCTTTTTCTCCATCCGGACCACCCAGCTGACTCATAATGGCCATTGCAAGCTTTGCATTAGTGGTCTTAATATTAACCGGATACTCTAACATCTTCATATATGTCCACATTAACAATCACATCCTTTCTGCCATGGCCATGGTTCTTTCCCCCAAGTCCAACATTCATCACTGTGCACTCCATAAATGGTAATCGGATTAAAACGTCTCTGATATACATCAATAGCCTTTAACAACGTATGATGATATTCATGATAAGTTTCCAACGCACATGAGCATTCCGGATGTGTATCCAGATAAAGCGCCAATTCAATCACAGCAAAATTTGTTTCCTGAATCAGCTTAAATAATTCTTCTTTGCACATATTTTCCATAATCAGCACCTCACTCCACAAAAGATTAAGTTAAGCTCCTTGAAGAGGGTACCCTGCATCAATGCACAGTCGGCATCATACATTTCGCCCCACTGCTGCCATGGAACATATGCCATGACAGGAGGAAACTGATCTCCCAAACGCTCCATCGGGTCGTTTCTGAAACAGCCTCTCTTTTCTGTAACCTTGCGGACACATTCCATTTCTACGCCTCTGCTATTGTTCTCCTGCATAATGCGATGGTC
>CAMWYM010000059.1 GCA_947178475.1 uncultured Clostridium sp.
GGTAATTTGGGGAGAAGAGGTATAAAAGAGGCAAATAGGGAAAGACTTTAGAAAAATATTTTAGGGAAAGAGGGAAAAATATGCGCGGTAGAACAGATCTTGCGGTGGAAATGAAGGAGGACATTCAGAGCGATGAGCCAATCGCCGGGGTCCATGTGATGACGAAAAATAACGGGGATACGGATATAAAGGAGGTACGGATAGTCGTAGAAAACGAACAGGGGGCAATGAATCTCGGAAAGCCTGTGGGAACCTATATTACGCTTGAGAGCGAACATCTTCAAAGGGAAGACGAGGGCTTTCATGAACCGATGGCAGAGGTGCTGGCAAGGCATCTTCGCCAGTTTATCGGAAATAAGAAGAGAATTATGGTGGCTGGGCTTGGAAACCGTGAGGTGACACCGGATGCGTTAGGGCCCTTTGTCATTGATAATTTATATGTGACAAGGCATTTGCTAAAGGAAGGCATTATTTCTAAAAGCGTGGAAATCAGTGCAATAGCTCCCGGTGTTATGGCACAGACCGGTATGGAGTCGGTGACAATTTTAAAGGCATTAGTCAATGAAATTAAGCCAGAGCTTTTAATCGTGATAGATGCATTGGCGGCGAGAAATTCGGACCGGCTCAATAAGACTATTCAGCTGGCCGATACAGGGATTAATCCGGGCTCGGGTGTGGGGAATCACAGGAATGCAATAGACAAGGAAAGTGTGGGTATACCAGTGTTAGCTATTGGAGTACCAACGGTAATCGCTGTACCGACCATCGTAAATGATGCTATGGATATGATGGTGGCAGCCATTGGAAAACAGTCAGCAAAAAATGTGTTGAAGCGGTTTAATGAGGAGGAGAGATATCAGCTGGCATGCGAAATGGTTACGCCTTATTTGGAAAATATGTTTGTAACACCAAAGGATATCGATGAAGCCGTTAAAAGGGTAAGCTATACCATATCGGAGGCCATTAATGAGGCAGCATTGACTTAGGATAGGTCAGGATGAAGCGGAGGTCAAAACCCTGACTGCAGAAGTCAAATGTCTGTAAACAGTCACTTGGCTCGTTGCTCACAGAAATAAATTTTCGTCAGGAATAGAAATGAAAATCCGGAATAGAATGGTACTATGAAACGATATCATTATTACGGATATAAACAATCCAATAATTATACAAATAAAAAAAGAATGGCGGCGCTGGCTCTGTTTCTGCTATGGTTTCTTCGGATGGACATGATAGAAAGGGATGATGTCTTTGGGAAAATTGCAGGATGTATGGTGCCGCTGCTTACATATGAACAGGAATACGGAAGTCTGGAGGTGGATTATGCCTCAGATTATCAAGTGCCGGCATGGTTTTATGAAGATGAAAGCGAGAAGCCAGTAAACGGAGACTTAGCCTTGGCGGCAATGACAGCAGAGGAACAAAGAGTTGCCTCAATTACCACATTAGCAGACGGCACTGGTGGAACGGTGTTTACCAGAGAACAGCTGTCAAAGCCGGAGTTTTTGCTCAACAAGATTTTTGTGGTGGACAGTAATACCAGTATGACAGCAGAAGAACTGGATCTTACAAATCTGCTGGATAAGGATTTGTCCATTGATAATTTGAAGGCGGAAACATCACCGCCTGCACAGAGTGAGGCAAAGCAGTATAAGATACTGATTTATCATACTCATGGTTCGGAAAGTTTTGCTGACAGTCGGGCAGGGGAAAAGGAGGACACCATTATCGGTGTCGGTTCTTATTTAACAAGGCTGTTAGAGGAGCAGTATGGAATTCCTGTATATCATGATGAAACAGCATATGATGTCATTGATGGTGCATTAGACCGCAGCAAGGCATATGAGAATGCTTATAACAGTGTATCGAAAATTCTACAGGAGAATCCGTCTATTGAGGTCGTGATAGATTTGCATCGTGATGGTGTAAATGAGGATACACATCTGGTTACAGAGGTCAACGGAAAACCGACGGCAAAGATTATGTTTTTAAATGGTGTCAGCCGTTCGGATATGAATGGCGAGATTGAATATCTGAAAAACCCGAATAAACTGACCAATCTTGCTTTTTCCTTTCAGATGTATCTGACTGGAAAGGAGCATTATGGAGACTATGTCCGAAAAATATATGTCAGAAGTCTGCGATATAACCTTCATCTGTTACCGAGAACTGCATTGATTGAGGTCGGAGCACAAAATAATACGGTAGAGGAAGAGAAAAATGCCATGGAGCCTCTGGCGGCAATCCTTGATAAAGTATTGAGCAAAAAGGAATAATGTGGTATAATGTCACCAACCGTAGCAAAGCGAAGGTTGATGACCTACGCGAGCAGGCGCGTATTATTATGAATATAGTATAATAATCTCAGTAAACAAACATAAGCGTGGAGGACGATAGTCCAATAGAAACAAATATCAGTTAATAGATAAGGAACAGGAGAGAAAATAATGGCGCATATGGATCAGAACCACATTCGTAATTTTTGCATAATTGCGCATATTGATCACGGAAAGTCGACCTTGGCGGACCGGATTATTGAAAAAACAGGACTTTTGACCAGCAGGGAGATGCAGGCACAGGTTCTGGATAACATGGAGCTGGAAAGGGAACGAGGGATAACCATTAAAGCACAGGCTGTGCGGATTGTTTATAAGGCACAGGACGGAGAGGAATATATTTTTAATCTGATTGACACTCCGGGACATGTGGATTTCAATTATGAGGTATCCAGAAGCCTTGCCGCCTGCGAAGGGGCAATTCTGGTGGTGGATGCCGCTCAGGGAATTGAAGCGCAGACCCTGGCAAATGTATATCTGGCGATTGACAATGACCTGGATGTAATGCCGGTAATCAACAAAATCGACCTTCCAAGTGCAGAGCCGGAGAGGGTGGTAAATGAAATAGAGGA
Organism: uncultured Clostridium sp.; assembly: GCA_947178475.1. Classification (GTDB taxonomy): domain Bacteria; phylum Bacillota; class Clostridia; order Lachnospirales; family Lachnospiraceae; genus CAG-590. The sequence continues at coordinate 2,906 of CAMWYM010000059.1, forward strand.
TGTTATCGGAATCGAGGCTCAGGACGCACCGCGTATTTCCGCTAAGATGGGGCTGAATATCGAAGAGGTATTGGAGCAGATTTTAGTTAAGATACCGGCTCCGTCAGGAGAGGTAAATGGGCCGCTTAAGGCACTCATTTTTGATAGTAAATATGATGCTTATAAGGGAGTGATTATTTTCTGCAGGCTTTTTGACGGAGCCGTCCGCAGGGGTAGCAGAATAAGGATGATGGCAACAGGTGCAGAGGTTGAGGTTGTTGAGGTTGGTATTTTCGGTGCAGGTCAATTTATTCCGCAGGAGGAGCTTTTTGCCGGAATGGTAGGATATATCACCGCCAGTCTGAAGGATGTGAAGGATACTCGTGTGGGGGATACCGTGACAGATGCGGACAACCCCTGTGATGAGGCACTTCCGGGTTATAAGAAAGCGAATCCTATGGTATATTGCGGTTTATATCCGGCGGATGGTGCAAAGTACCCAGATTTAAGAGACGCTTTGGAAAAACTCCAGTTAAACGATGCTGCCTTGAGTTATGAGGCGGAAACATCAATTGCGTTGGGATTTGGTTTCCGCTGTGGATTTCTGGGCTTACTGCATTTGGAAATTATTCAGGAACGATTGGAGAGAGAATATAATCTGGATTTGGTGACTACAGCTCCGGGAGTGGTTTACCGTGTATATAAGACGGACGGAGAGATGATTGAACTCACTAACCCTTCCAATTTGCCGGACCCGTCTCAGATTGATTATATGGAGGAACCCTTTGTAGCAGCAGAGATTATGGTGACAAAGGATTATGTTGGAGCAATTATGCAGCTTTGTCAGGAGCGGCGGGGCATTTATAAGAGTATGGAATACATGGAGGAAACCAGGGCGTTAATAAAATACGACCTTCCTCTAAACGAAATCATATATGACTTTTTTGATGCACTTAAATCCCGTTCCAGGGGTTATGCTTCTTTTGATTATGAGATAAACGGATATGTCCGTTCAGATTTGGTGAAGCTTGATATTCTGATTAACAAAGAAGAAGTAGATGCACTGTCCTTTATTGTACATGCGGATACGGCATATGACAGAGGACGTAGAATGTGTGAGAAACTAAAAGGGGAGATTCCGAGACACCTGTTTGAGATACCGATTCAGGCGGCAATCGGCAGTAAGGTAATTGCCAGGGAAACGGTTAAGGCGTTAAGAAAGGATGTGCTTGCCAAGTGCTATGGCGGTGATATTACCCGTAAGAAAAAGCTTTTGGAAAAACAGAAGGAAGGCAAGAAGCGAATGCGCCAGATAGGCAGTGTGGAGATACCGCAGAAAGCCTTTATGAGTGTGTTGAAATTAGATGATGAATAGATATATAGAATTTGATTAGGGGAAATGTTTCGGATGGCTGAAGGATATCATAATAGAGCATTGAGTTTATATATTCATATCCCGTTTTGCAGAGCAAAATGCAGCTATTGTGATTTTTTGTCCTTTGGCGGCTGTGACTGGAATAAGCATCAGGAATATGTAGAAGCATTGTGTAACGAGATTAGCGCATATGCACTGATAGCAGAGCAGTACAGAATAGAGACCATATTTATCGGTGGAGGAACACCTTCATTTATTGATGCTGTGCTGATTGAACAGATTATGGATACCGTGAGGTCTGTATTTGTCGTGGAGGAATATGCAGAGATAACGATTGAGGGTAATCCGGACAGCCTGACAGCAGATAAGCTGATTGCATATCGAAGAGCGGGGATAAACCGGCTTAGTATCGGTCTGCAGAGCGCCAATGATGATATGCTACAGATGCTTGGAAGAGTGCACTCCTATGGCCAGTTCATTAATGCATTTCACTGTGCAAGACAGGCCGGATTTGTAAATATTAATATTGATATCATGTCCGGACTTCCGGGTGAAGGTGTAGAGGAATATGTTTATACATTGGACAGGGTGACAGAGCTGCAGCCAGAACATATATCTGCATACAGCCTGATAGTGGAAGAGGACACACCCCTTGGCTGCAATGAAGAACTATTGGATTTGCTTCCTGATGAGGAGCAGGACAGATTGCTCTACGCAAAGACAAAATCATTGCTAAAGAGCAGCGGATATAACCGGTATGAGATATCCAATTATGCAAAGGAAGACAGGGAGTGCAGGCATAATATCGTATACTGGACCGGTGGAGAATATCTGGGGGTCGGAATAGGAGCCGCCTCCTATTTAAAAATACAATCCGGAGCCGGCAGCCGGCGGTTGATTCGTTTTCACGGTGCAGAGGATATGGAAACCTATATAGGAATGTTTTCGTGCAGGGATAGGCTGCTTCAACTTGGCAGTGAAGATGAGAATAATTTTTTATTGGAGTTTTTGCAGAGCTATTACCGGGACTTATATTTTTCAAAGCGCAGCGATGAAATGGAGGAATTCATGTTTTTGGGGCTTCGTCTGATGCAGGGGATTTCCAAAGCAGAGTTTAAGGTGCGGTTTGGCATTGGAATTGAGAAAATATACGGTAAAGTGATTGCAAAATATAGAAACAGCGGGTTGTTGTTGGAGTCGGGAGACAGACTGTATTTAAGTGATAAGGGAATTGACGTCAGCAATGTAATTATGGCTGAATTCATGATATAATGTACACAAATTCACTTGCTTGCAAGAGTGAATTTGTGTGCTTTATTGAATGTGCGAAGCACATGATATAATAGTAGAAAGAGGGTAATGCAAAATGGAGCTGCTGAAAAAATATATTACAATGTTTCGGGCGGATATGAGGGAGGTTATGTCCAGACGGTGCGGACTGGATGAACTGAATAGTTTTATTATGCTCGTTGCTTTTGTGTTTGTTTTGATCGCACTGTTTACACAAAAAGGGATATATATTTTGTTGGGAGACGTTTTTGGCATAATTTGCTATATACGCATTTTTTCTAAAAAATTAGATAAGCGAAGCAGGGAAAATGCACTTTATATGCGGTATATGGGAAATGTAGTGGCGATTGCGCGCCGGGTGAAGCTGGTGGTAAAAATGAAAATCAAATCCATTCAGGATAAGGAATATGCATATTTCGTCTGTCCTACCTGTGGGCAGGTTGTCAGAGTACCGAAGGGTAAAAATAAAGTAAATATCCGCTGTCCAAAGTGCAGCATGACGTTTATTAAGAGAACTTGACAGAAAGTTAGAAGGATTTTGAAAAAATACTTGAAAAATCCTTCTTTTTTTCTTGACAAAGAAAATCTGAGGTGGTACTCTATATGCAGATGTTAGCACTCAGATATATTGAGTGCTAATAATTAGAAAGGGAATCCGATTGTCGTTCTATGGCGAAAGGAGTATGATGCATGGAATTGGATGAGCGAAAACTGAAGATTTTGAAAGCAATCATATCTAACTATTTAGAGACAGGTGAACCTGTTGGCTCGAGAACTATTTCCAAATATACTGACCTGAATTTGAGTTCTGCGACTATCCGTAATGAGATGGCCGATTTGGAGGAGTTGGGATTAATTATGCAGCCTCATACGTCGGCGGGGCGTATTCCCACGGATAAGGGATATCGATTATATGTGGATAGGATGATGACGGAGAAGGATAGTGAGATGGAGGAGATGAAGACACAGCTCTTAGAGAGGGTGGATAAGATGGAATCTCTTCTTAAGCAGGTTGCAAAGGTATTGGCCTATAATACGAATTATGCAACGTTGGTTACTGCACCACAGTATCAGAATTCCAAGCTTAAGTTTATTCAGTTATCCCAGGTGGATGAGAATCAGCTGTTAGCAGTAATTGTGGTGGATGGCAATGTCATCAAGAATAAATTAATGCAGGTTCAAAGGATGCTTGGAAATGATGAGGTACTTAAGTTAAATGTGCTGCTGAATACATTTCTCCAGGGTGCATCCCTGCAGGATATCAATTTGGAAATGATTCAGACCATTAAGAAGCAGGCTGGAGAGTTTGCTGATATTATGGAAAGTATTTTTCAGGGTATTGCAGAGGCAATTCACGAGGCAGATGAAGTGGAGATTTATACCAGTGGTACCACGAATATGTTGAAGTATCCGGAGCTTGGGAATATTGAGCAGACGACAAAGCTTTTGGAGGCCTTAGAGGATCGGCAGGGGCTGGATGAACTGATTGACGAGTCCATGCACAGTGAAAGTGGTACCGGTATACAGGTTTATATCGGAGAGGAGGCACCTGTTTCCAATATGAAGGATTGCAGTATTGTTACAGCGACCTATGAATTGGCGGAGGGAGCCAAAGGAACTATCGGGATTATCGGACCGAAAAGGATGGATTATAAGAAGGTTGTCAGCACCCTTAAGAATCTTACGGGTGAGTTAGATACAATATTTAAGAAGAAAGATTAGAGGTGTCAAAGTGGAAGAAAAGAAAAAAAGTAATGCGAACAAAAATGCGAGCAAAAAAAGCAATCCTGCCGGTAAAAAGCCTGTGAATGAAAAGGTAGAGGATGTAGCGGTAGAATCCACTGAAGAGACAAAAGTTGAAGCGAAAGAGGCTGAGGGGACAGAGGATGCTGCAAAGAAGCCGGTAAAGGGGAAGAAAGGAACCAGAAGAGGCGGCGGCAACAATAAGGCACTGGAAATGGAACTGGAGAAACAGAAGGAATTGTTGGAAGAATCCAGTGACCGGTATAAGCGTTTGCTGGCAGAATTTGAAAATGCAAGGAACCGCAATGAAAAAGAATCCAAGCGTATGTATGATATAGGCGCAAAGGATGTGCTGGAAAAACTGCTCCCAGTGGTGGATAACTTTGAGAGGGCGCTGCAGGCAATTCCGGAGGAGGATAAGGAGAGGGCCTTTGAGCAGGGAGTAGACAAAATTTATAAGCAGATGATGGTTACATTAGAGGAAATCGGAGTGGCACCGATGAATGCGGAGGGAACACAGTTTGATCCTGATCTTCATAATGCAGTTCTGCATGTGGACGATGACGAGGTTGGAGAGAATATTGTAACCGAGGAATTACAGAAGGGTTATATGTATAAGGAAGAGGTGTTGCGGCATAGTATGGTTAAAGTAGCCAATTAGTATGCTGTAATAAATGAAAATGTGGGCAATCGATATGGAAAAGCCCGTAATGATGCTTATTATGTAATTTATATATTATTTAGGAGGAAAAAACAATGGGAAAAATTATAGGAATTGACTTAGGTACGACAAATTCATGTGTTGCTGTTATGGAGGGTGGTAAGCCCGTTGTAATTAACAACGCAGAGGGCGCAAGAACAACACCTTCTGTTGTGGCATTTACCAAAACAGGAGAGCGAGTTGTAGGTGAGCCGGCAAAACGTCAGGCAGTAACGAATGCTGACAAAACAATTGCATCCATCAAGAGACATATGGGCTCTGATTATAAGGTTGCTATTGACGATAAGAAATATTCTCCGCAGGAAATCTCAGCTATGGTGCTTCAGAAATTAAAGGCAGATGCGGAGAGCTACTTAGGCGAGAAAGTAACAGAGGCAGTTATCACTGTTCCGGCGTATTTCTCTGATTCACAAAGACAGGCAACTAAGGATTCCGGACGTATTGCCGGATTAGATGTAAAACGTATTATTAACGAGCCGACTGCTGCAGCGTTATCCTATGGATTGGACAACGAAAATGAGCAGAAAATCATGGTATATGATTTGGGTGGTGGTACTTTCGATGTATCTATTATTGAGATTGGTGATGGTGTCATTGAGGTATTGGCAACTGCCGGTGATAACCAGCTTGGTGGTGATGATTTTGATAATGTAGTGACAAACTATATGTTAGATGAGTTTAAGAAGCAGGAAGGTGTTGATTTATCTTCTGATAAGATGGCAATGCAGAGATTAAAGGAGGCAGCTGAGAAGGCAAAGAAAGAGCTTTCTTCTTCAACAACAACCAATATCAACCTTCCGTTTATCACTGCGACTGCAGAGGGTCCTAAGCATTTTGATATGGATTTGACCAGAGCTAAATTTGATGAACTGACAGCACATTTGGTGGAGAGAACAGCTACTCCGGTTCAGACTGCGTTAAAGGATGCAGGGCTTTCTGCATCAGAGCTTGACAAAGTGCTTTTGGTAGGTGGTTCAACCCGTATCATCGCTGTTCAGGATAAGGTAAAGCAGCTGACTGGTAAGGAGCCGTTTAAGGGAATTAATCCGGATGAGTGTGTGGCAATCGGAGCTTCTGTGCAGGGTGGTAAGCTGGCTGGTGATGCCGGTGCCGGTGAAATCCTGCTTTTGGATGTAACACCGCTTTCACTTTCTATCGAGACGATGGGTGGTGTGGCAACCAGACTGATTGAGAGAAATACAACTATTCCTACTAAGAAGAGTCAGATTTTCTCTACTGCTCAGGATAATCAGGATGCGGTGGATATCAATATCTGTCAGGGTGAGAGACAGTTTGCAAGAGATAACAAGTCATTAGGACGTTTCCGTCTGGACGGTATCGCTCCGGCAAGACGTGGTGTTCCTCAGATTGAGGTAACATTTGATATTGATGCCAATGGTATTGTTAATGTATCGGCTAAGGATTTGGGAACGGGAAGAGAGCAGCATATTACCATTACAGCGGGCTCTAATATGTCAGATGATGATATCGAAAAGGCAATCAAGGAAGCTGCTGAGTATGAGGCTCAGGATAAGAAGCGCAAGGATGCTATTGAGGCAAGAAATGATGCAGATGCAATGGTATTCCAGACAGAAAAGGCATTGCAGGATGTTGGAGATAAGCTGTCTGGTGAAGATAAAACCAAGGTGGAAGCTGATCTTGCAGCACTGAAGAGCTTAGTGGAGAGTACAGACCCTGAGAGCATGAGTGACTATGATGTAGAGCAGTTGAAGAATGCAAAGGAAACTTTGATGAACAGTGCTCAGAATTTGTTTGCTAAATTGTATGAGCAGAATGGTCCTGGCGCAAATGCAGGTACCGGTGCAGAAGGACCTGCTGATTATTCAGAGGGTGATGTGGTAGATGGTGATTACACCGAAATCTAATTTTTAGAATAAGATATTAATATAGTCCTGCGGTATGTTCAAATATCGCAGGAACTCGAGTAAGAGGATGAAGAAAAATGGCGGAGACAAAGAGAGATTATTATGAGGTTCTTGGTGTTTCAAAAACGGCAACCGAGGCGGAATTAAAGAAAGCATATCGGCAGATTGCGAAGAAATACCATCCGGATACCAATCCAGGCGATGCAGAGGCAGAGGCAAAGTTTAAAGAGGCATCGGAAGCGTATAAGGTGTTGAGTGATTCGGAATCACGTGCAAAGTATGATCAATATGGTCATGCGGCCTTTGACCCCAACAGTGGAATGGGCGGTGGTTTCGGCGGTTTTGATTTTAGCGACATGGGAGATATCTTTGGAGACATTTTTGGAGATATGTTTGGAGGGACCAGAAACCGTCAGAGTAATGGACCGACCAAGGGTGCCAATATCAAAACTAGTGTCAGGGTGAAATTCGATGAGGCGGTATTCGGTTGCCAGAAGGAATTGGAATTGCCATTAAAGGACGAATGCGTAGTATGTCATGGTACCGGTTCACAGCCGGGGCACACACCGGAGACTTGTGGAAAATGTAACGGTAAAGGTCAGGTGGTATTTACCCAGCAGTCCTTGTTTGGGGTAGTGCGTAATGTGCAGACTTGTCCGGATTGCAGCGGAACGGGAAAGGTGATTAAATTTAAGTGTACCCAGTGTTCCGGAACCGGATATGTCAAGAGTAAGAAAAAGATTCAGGTGGTTGTACCGGCGGGTATTGATAATGGTCAGAGTATCCGTATCCGGGAAAAAGGCGAGCCGGGGACCAATGGCGGTGGAAGAGGAGATTTACTGGTCACTGTATTAGTTGACCGCCATCCACAGTTTCAGCGGCAGGAATATGATTTGTTTTCGACAGAGCCCATTACGTTTACTCAGGCAGCACTAGGAGGCAATGTAACCATCAATACGATTGATGGACCGATGGAATATGAGATAAGTGCCGGAACCCAGACGGATACAAAGGTGAAGTTAAAGGGTAAGGGCGTGCCTACTCTGCGAAACAAAAGTGTTCGGGGTGATCATTATGTGACGCTGGTGGTTCAGGTTCCGGATAAGCTTACAGAGGAACAGAAGTCAATTCTTAACAATTTTGACGAGGTAACCGGTTCGACGGCAAGACGTTCCACGGATTCCTCCGGCGATTTCAGCTTTAGTGGACATAAGAAAAAAGGTTTTGGAAAGAAAAAGTAAATGGATAAGCCGGAGATGAATTTGGATGCATCTGAATTCATCTCCGGCTTATGTATTGTAAAAAAAGAATAGAACCGTTATAATAGAGCAAATGGTTACAAATGAAGGATGGACGGCATATGAAATGGACAAAGGTTACAATCGAGACAACAACGGAGGCAACAGATATGTTAAGCTATCTGTTAGGTGAATATGGAGTAGAGGGAATTGAAGTCGAAGATAGGATTCCGTTATCCGAAGAGGATAAAAAAGCAATGTTTATTGATATTTTGCCGGAACTGCCGCCGGATGATGGTGTGGCTTATATATCCTGTTATATCGATGACAGTATGGACGTTAAGGAATTGTGTCAATATATCGAGGAGCAGTTAGCAGATATTTCTGCCTTTATGGATACTGGTTCAGGCAGGATATCCATAGGTGAGACGGAGGACAGGGATTGGATAAATAACTGGAAGGAATTTTTTCATCCTTTCCGATTAGAGGAAAATATTGTTATACAGCCCACATGGACGGAAATCGCAGATGTCGGAGAAAATGATATTGTTATTCATATTGATCCCGGTACGGCTTTTGGAACAGGGTCTCATGAGACTACCAGGTTATGTATCTCTAATTTGAAAAAGTATATCAGAACAGACGGGAAGACAGATGTCTTAGATGCCGGATGCGGAAGCGGAATACTTTCCATTGTAGCAATGAAGTTGGGGGCGCATCGGACATATGGAATTGATATTGACGAGCTTGCGGTTGAGGCAAGCAAGGAAAATCTGAAGCTGAACGGGATATCGGAGGAGGCTTATATGGTAGTGCAGGGAGATGTGATTGGTGACAGGCAATTTGCCATGAAAGTTGCTGCAAACGGTCAGTTTGACATTATCGTGGCAAATATATTGGCAGATGTTATCATTCCGCTGTCAGCCGTAGTGCGACCGTTGATGAAGCAGGGGGGAGTATTTATTACTTCCGGTATTATCGATTCGAAGGAAGAAGCGGTAAAAAAGGCTTTAGAGAAGAATGGATTCAGAATTGTGGAAATAACCCATATGGGAGAATGGGTGTGTATTATCGCAGAATAGGGGGAGAAAAACAAGATGAAGATTCGTGCATGGATAAAGAAAAACTGGAATTATCTTGTGGCTTTTTGTCTGCCATGGATATTAATTATTATACATTCAATTTTTCGCCAGTCATGGTTATTGGGTAAAGGAAGTATATTGTTTGGAGAGGCAGGGACCGTATATTATGAAATGTATACGGAGCTCTGGGATAAGATACATCATGGGGGAAGCTTGCTTTATAGCTGGGATGTAGGACTTGGCACAGATTTTTTGGTGAATATATTTCAGTATATGATGTCGCCGTTTACCATATTGCTTTTGCTGGTGCCAAAGAGCGGAATAGAAAATATGCTGCAGTTTGTTATGGTGCTTAAATGGTCTCTTTCGGCGGTTACGATGACATACTATTTTATGCATACAAAGTATAATACGGTTTCCTATCACAAAAGACTTTCAAGCTTGGTGCTTGGCGCTGCTTTCTTTTTGGGAAATGCGGTGATTTATGGATTATCCAATGTCAATTGGGGAGATGTGTTTATTCTGTTTCCGCTGTTACTTCTTTTAGAGGAATGGATGATAGAGGGAAGGGGATTTAGGCGTTATTATGTCTGTGTGACCCTTATGCTGTTTTGCAATTTCCGACTGGCAATTCCAGTGATGATTTTTATGTTTATCTGGTTTATCATGCAGATTGAGGGGAGTGTCAGAGATAACTGGAAAGTGATATTTAGATATATATACTGTCTGATTGCTGCAATTTTTACCGGAATGTTGGTAATTATACCGTGTGTTGCAGCAACACTTCATAGCAGCAGATTATATTCATGGAATAATATCCGTGATTATGCCGGAAGTGTACTGATGTCTGCAGCAGATTTGATACAGCGCCTGTTTGCTTGTGATTCATTAAGGATTGCCGATAACGGTGATGCTACGATTTATGTATCTGTTGTGGCGGCTGCTGTTGCTGTATTGTTCTTATTTGTGTCGATGAATAGAAAAAGAAAGGTAATCAGTTTGCTGCTCTTTGTACTACTCGCAGCAGGACTTTGCATTGGTGGTGTTAATCTTTTCTGGCATGGATATGTAGGGGTGGATGGATTTAGGAGCAGTTTTGGTTTTTTGCTTTCCTTTTTAATTATCTATATGGCAATGACCGTGTTAGGAAATTTGGAACAGTTAAGAGTGTGGAATATCGCTGTTGCGCTGGTTGCAGGGATAGTCGGTATTACATACACCTTTTTTGCGATAACAATATATTTGGACTTTTATGTATATCTGTCTACTTTTTTGCTATATTTTCTTATTCTGCTGCTGATGATATTCTATTGTAGAAATAGTATCCAGCTTCGGAATATGATACTGGTTTTCATGATCTTTAGTATAGGTGAGCTTGGGATGAATGCGTATATGCAGCTTGGACAGTTTGATTTATATCCGATAAAAGAATACTACTGTCATAAGTCGAGCGAAGTATTGGCTTATTCCCTTGATATGGAATATGGAGAAAGAATTGCAAATACACAGACTGAAGCAAATTACGGTATGGTTTTGGATAAGCCCACTACTTCCGGCGAGCTTGCCTTTACCAATGCGGATGTTCAGACGTTGTACCGGCGTCTCGGAATGGAGTGGACAGAGCAGTATTACGGATATTCCGGTGGGTCACCGTTACTCAATGTGTTATTCAATATCCGTTATGGAATGTCCCAAGGTGAAACTGCATTCAGTGATGTCGTGAAGAAGGGGGAAAATGATGGATATATCCTGTACGAGATGAATAATCTGGCAGGTCTTGGCTATATGGTAGATAAAGATGTTTTGAACTGGGATTTAAATCAGATTTCGCCTTTTGCTGTTCAAAATGATTTTGTGAAACAGGCAACAGGAGAAGCTGATATTTTTGAGCCGGTAACACCGGAATTTACCTGTTCCTCTTTGTTAGGGGGACCAAGAATGGAAAGAGAGTTAGAGCCCGGTCATGTTCACAGTGAAGAAGAAGAACATGAGGATCCGACTATTGTGGTGGATTATGATGATGAAAATCAACAGTATCGGTATCATTTTAAAAAAATGTATTCAGAGGATGTGGTGACGGCTTCTTTTGAATCTGATGGTGTTTCGGATTACTATATGTATCTGGAGTGTGACAAGAATGTTCTTTCTACGGTGATGGTAGGTGAGGAGGTTGTTATCGGAGATTCGATTCCCAGTAAGCAGAAAACATTCCATCTGGGGGTTGTAGATAAAGGAGAAACGATATCCATTATGACTAATGCTCAGATAGACGACTTGGATTTTGCTATATTGAATTATCAGATTGCAGCGTTTAAGGAAGAAAATTACGCCAAAGCATATGAAAAACTGAGTAAGGAAGGTTACCATATAGAACATTTTAGTGACGATAAAATTACAGGAGTAATTAAGACAGCTTCGGACGGAATGATGATGACTTCTGTTCCGGCAGCTAACGGTTTTCAGATATATGTAGATGATAAGCCGGTTACCTATGAAAAGATTGGCGGAGCGCTTATCGGTATTCCTCTAAAGGCCGGTGAGCACAGGGTAGAATTCCGCTATAGAGTCCCCTGCCTCGCAATAGGGGAAATACTTACGCTTGTCGGCATACTGCTTTTTGCCGGATATTGCATTCTTGGTACGAAACATACAAAGAGGGTGGAGGAATAGGGGAGATGCATCATTTATTTGTACAAGCTGAACAACTGTATACGGATTACGTGCATATCACAGGAGAAGATTATCACCATATACGAAATGTATTAAGGATGAGACCCGGTGAGAAAGTAATGGTGTGTGTTGGTGATGACAGAGAGTATGAGTGTTCCATTGTGGGGTTCGACATGGAAGCAGAATGTGTAATCTTACAGGTTGAGGATGTGTTTGGCAGTGCAAGGGAACTTCCGGCAAAGATTACGTTGTTTCAGGGATATCCCAAAAAAGATAAGCTGGAGATGATTGTGCAAAAGGCAGTGGAGCTGGGGGTTAGTGAGATTGTTCCGGTTATGATGAAGCGCTGTGTGGTGAAGTTAGATGAAAGAAAGTCAGCACAGAGAGTGGAACGACTGAATAGTATTGCTTTGGGTGCGGCTAAGCAGTCTAAGCGGGGGAGAATACCGGAGGTTACTAAGATTATGTCTATGGCAGAGGCATGTGAATATGCAACGCAAATGGATTATGTCATTGTGCCATATGAAAATGCAGAAGGAATGGTTTATGCAAAGGAAATTATCCGGCAAGCGGCAGACAAAAAACATATCGGTGTATTTATTGGTCCAGAGGGAGGTTTTGAAGCATCAGAGGTAAATCAGATTGAGGCTGTCGGAGGAAAGACGATTTCACTGGGACACCGTATCTTAAGGACGGAGACAGCGGGGCTGACAATCCTATCGCTATTGATGTTTTTACTGGAAAGAGATTAAGACGGAATGGATAAGGCAGAGTACGATGGAGGCAGTAATGGAAGTATATTTTGATAATGCGGCGACAACAAAAATAATACCAGAAGTAAGGGATATTATGTTAGAAACCATGGATAGTGAATATGGCAACCCTTCCTCCATGCATTTGAAGGGAGTAGGAGCAGAAAAGTATATTCGCTATGCAAGGGAGACGATTAGTAGACAGTTAAAATGTGAGGCTAAGGAAATTATCTTTACATCAGGAGGAACAGAAGCGAATAATCTTGCATTAATAGGAATTGCCCTGGCCAACAGACGTTCGGGAAATCATATCATTACCACAGGAATTGAACATGCTTCTGTATATAATACGGTATTGTATCTTCAGGATTTAGGCTTTACCGTTACCTTTCTTAGCGTGGATAGAACCGGTAAGGTGGATTTAAACAATTTGAAAGAGGCACTTGATGAAGACACGATATTGGTATCTGCTATGGCGGTTAATAATGAAATGGGAGCCGTTGAACCCATTGAAGCAATGGGGGAAATAATTGGGAAGTATAATCGGGAACATAACAGAAATGTTATTTTTCATGTAGATGCAGTACAGGCATTTGGCAAGCAGATGATTTATCCTAAGCGGATTGGTATAGATGCACTTTCCATTAGCGGGCACAAGATTCACGGACCTAAAGGAAGTGGGGCATTGTTTGTTGATCAGCAGGTTAAAATCAAACCGATTCTCTATGGAGGTGGACAGGAGAAAGGAATGCGTTCCGGTACTGAGAATACAGCAGCAGTAGCAGGAATCGGCAGAGCGGCAGAGGTTATGTATGGCAGACTGGAGGAAAATTGCCGGAAAATAAGTGAGGTAAAAAAAGTACTCCTTAAGGGACTGGCAGATTTAGAGGATGTCGTTGATCATTCGGGAGATGCTCCCCATATTGCAAATCTCAGCTTTTGTGGTGTGAGAAGTGAGGTGTTGCTGCACGCTTTAGAGGACAGAGGAATTTATGTGTCAGCAGGTTCGGCATGTTCCTCTAACCATCAGGTGGTGAATGGAGTGCTTAAGGCGATGGGATTGGATAAGGATTTGCAAGAATCTGCTTTACGTTTCAGTTTTTGTGAGTATAATACAATAGAGGAGGCGGAATATACAACGGCAGTTTTAAAGGAATTGCTTCCGGCACTCCGCAGGTTCACAAGAAAGTAAGAGGATAGGAGAACATGGAATACAGGTCATTTTTAATCAAGTATGCAGAGATAGGGACGAAAGGTAAGAACCGCTATGTCTTTGAAGATGTGCTCTGCACACGTATTAAAGAGCATGTGGCATCGTTAGGAGAATTTTCAATCCGTCGGGAATACGGAAGGATTTTTTTGAATGCAGAATCCGATTATGATTATGAGGATTTGATGAAGGAGTTAAAAAAGGTATTTGGAATCGTTGGTATTTGTCCGATTGTAGTAGAAGAAAATATAGAATTTGAGGCGATTAGGGACAAGGCTGTCACCTATATGAAAGAATGCTATGGTGAGGAACCAAAAACCTTTAAAGTATATGCCAGAAGGGCGAATAAATCCTTTCCTATGCAATCAATGGAAATTAACAGTGAAGTAGGACATTTCATTTTGGAGGCTTGTCCGAATATGAAGGTGGATGTACATAAACCGGATATATTGCTGAATATTGAATTGAGGGAGAAAGTGTATATCTATTCGCATACTATAAAGGGTGCCGGCGGGCTTCCGGTGGGAACTAACGGCAAAGCAATGTTATTGCTTTCCGGTGGTATTGATTCCCCTGTGGCAGGGTATATGATTTCCAAACGTGGAGTGGAGTTAGATGCAGTATATTTTCATGCGCCTCCGTACACATCGGAGAGGGCTAAGCAAAAGGTCATTGATCTGGCAAAGCGGGTATCTGCATATTCAGGAAGCATACGTTTACATATTGTAAATTTTACGGATATTCAGCTTGCTATATATGAAAAATGTCCCCATGAGGAATTGACAATTATTATGAGGCGTTACATGATGAGAATTGCCCAGAGTCTGGCCGGGAAAAACGGATGTCAGGCTCTTGTCACCGGAGAGAGCATAGGACAGGTGGCAAGCCAGACTATGCACAGCTTAGTCTGCACCGACGAGGTATGTACTATGCCGGTATTTCGTCCGTGTATAGGCATGGATAAACAGGAGATTGTTGATATTTCAGAGGAAATATCAACCTATGAAACGTCCATTCTTCCCTATGAGGACTGCTGTACCATTTTTGTGGCAAAGCATCCAGTGACAAAGCCGGTGTTGGATGTGATTAAGCGTTCGGAAACCGGTTTGGACGGTGTTATTGACGGATTGGTAGAAGAAGCTATGGATTCTGTTCAGGTGGTTAACGTGAGAGCAGACTCGGCGGAATAGCATAGATAAAGGCGTCTGGGAAAATGATAACAGAAGAGTATAGAGAAAAATTATATGAACCAATTTTAGAAGGGACTGCCTAAAGAAAATGGATAAAAAAGGTGGAATTTTAGAAGATAAGCGGGCAGCGATATTGAATCTTGGCTGTAAGGTAAATAAGTATGAGTCAGACGCTATGGCTGACAAGTTAAAATCTGCAGGAATGCAGATTGTGGAGCCTGAGGAAATAGCGGATGTATATATTGTCAATACATGCTCTGTGACCAACATGGCACAAAAGAAATCCAGACAGATGTTAAGGCGCGTAAGGAAGAAAAATCCGTCTGCTGTCATAATTGCTGCGGGGTGTTATGTGAATGCAGAACATGAAGTGTTGTTAAAAGAGGATTTTATTGATATATTAGTGGGAAATAATCGGAAAAAGGATATCGTTCATGTGATTACACAGTATTTGGAGAGCAAAAAACAGGAAGACCGGGCTTTGTCGACAGGTAATCCTCCGTCGCAGAATACTGATTTTTATGTGGATATTAATTGTGTCAGGGAATATGAGGAAATGGGAAACATTGATGTATCTGCAATGGATCACCGACGGGCATATATTAAGATACAGGACGGCTGTAATCAGTTCTGCTCATATTGCATTATCCCGTATACAAGAGGGCGGGTCAGAAGCAGAGAGAAAGAAAGCATTCTTTCCGAAATTGAACAGTTGGCAGAGGATGGGGTGAAGGAATTTGTGCTGACTGGTATTCATATATCCTCTTATGGGACTGATTTTGGAGAGGGTGATTTGGCTGATTTGATTTGGGCTGTAGAGCAGCTTCCGATGGTGAAACGGATACGTCTGGGTTCTCTGGAACCAAGGATTATTACCGAGAAATTTCTGGAGAAGGTGGGAAAAAGCAGTAAGCTGTGTCCGCATTTTCATTTATCGCTGCAGAGTGGTTGCAATGAAACCTTAAAGAGGATGAATCGCAAATACACGATTGAGGAATTTGCTGAAAAATGCAGGATGCTCCGGGAATATTTTGACCGACCGGCGATTACAACAGATGTGATTGTAGGTTTTCCGGGGGAAACGGAGGAAGAATTTGCCGTTACTCTTGACAATTTGGAAAAATTGAATTTATATGAGATTCATGTATTTAAGTATTCGGTTCGCTCAGGAACGGCGGCAGAAAAATTTCCGAACCAGATACGGGAAGAGATAAAGACAAAACGAAGTGAAATTCTCCTGCAGCTTACAGCGAGTCAGATAAGGGAATATGAGACAAGCCTAAAAG
>CAMWYM010000060.1 GCA_947178475.1 uncultured Clostridium sp.
ATATGGCACAGCTTTGGGGAGGGCGTTTCACCAAGGAAACGGATCAACTGGTATATAATTTCAATGCATCGATTTCCTTTGACCGGAAATTTTACATGGAGGATATGGAGGGAAGTATGGCCCATGTAAAAATGCTGGCGGCAGTCGGTATTTTAACGGAGAAGGAGAGAGATGAGATTCTTGCGGGAATAGAGGGGATTTTAAGAGACGTAGAGAGCGGAGAATTGGAAATTACTGCTGAATACGAGGATATTCACAGTTTTGTGGAAGCAAATTTGATTGACCGTATCGGGGATACCGGCAAGAAGCTGCACACAGGACGCTCACGAAACGACCAGGTAGCATTGGATATGCGGCTCTATACAAGAAAAGAAATAGTGAATCTTAAGGGACTGGTGAAGGATTTGCTGGTGGTGCTTCAGGGATTAATGAAGGAGCATATGGATACCTTTATGCCGGGCTTTACCCATTTGCAAAAGGCTCAGCCGGTGACACTGGCTCATCATCTCGGCGCATATATGGAAATGTTTAAGAGGGATTATGATAGGCTTTGCGATATCTATGAAAGGATGAATTATTGCCCGCTGGGAGCAGGTGCTCTGGCCGGGACTACTTATCCGTTAGACAGGGAGCTGACAGCAGAGCTTCTGGGATTTAAGGGACCTACGTTAAACAGTATGGATTCTGTGTCAGACCGTGATTATCTCATTGAGCTGCTTAGTGCTCTGTCGACAATTATGATGCATCTGAGTCGGTTTTCAGAAGAGATTATTATTTGGAATTCTAATGAATATCGATTTGTAGAACTGGATGATGCCTATAGCACGGGAAGCTCCATTATGCCTCAAAAAAAGAATCCAGATATTGCGGAGCTTGTGCGGGGTAAGACAGGACGTGTCTATGGAGCACTAATGCAGATGCTGACGACGATGAAGGGTATTCCGCTTGCCTACAATAAGGATATGCAGGAGGATAAGGAGTTTACCTTTGATGCCATTGATACGGTTAAGGGTTGTTTGGCGTTGTTTACCGGCATGATTAGAACTATGTCTGTCAATAAAGAAGTGATGGTGGGCAGTGCAAAGAATGGATTCACCAATGCTACTGATGCAGCAGACTATCTGGTGAATCGGGGAGTTCCATTTCGGGATGCCCATGGCATTGTCGGACAGCTTGTGTTATATTGCATTGAGCATCAGATTTCATTGGATGAAATGAGTATCGGGGAGTACAGAAAGATTTCTCCTGTTTTTGAGGAGGATATCTATGAGGCAATCAGCCTGAAAACCTGTGTGGAGAAAAGGGAAACCATCGGGGCACCGGGACGTGCTTCCATGGAAAAGGTAATTGACATCAATGAGTTATATCTAGAGGGATTGAAATAGCTGCGGGGTGAGATGCTTTAATCGGCAGAGACTAGAAAAGAGGTGTTGTTTAAGATGAATAATACAGATAAAGCAAAATTAGATGCGGCGAGAAGGATGTTGAAGGGACGGATTGACATCAATGAGGTGGCGATGCTGCTTGAACTATCGGAGGAACAGCTTAAACCGATTAAGGATGAGCTGGATGAGGAAATGAAGAAGATATACGGAAGTACGGCTGCCTATGATATGGATACCGGTGAGGTTTTGTTTGATAATTTCGATGATATAGGGGCGGATGATGATCTCCCGAATGAGGATAATCAGTGATAGTAGAGGGAAATTTGCATTTGTTACCTAAGCAGTTGGTGAATACAGAGGATTAACGGATGAAAAAGAAATACGACATTATGATTGTCGGAAATGGTGTAGCTGGATTGTTTGCAGCAATGCATCTGCCAAAGGAAAAAGAGATTGTAATGATTACCAAGGGTAAAATGGAAGAAAGTGATTCCTTTCTTGCGCAGGGTGGTATTTGTGTGCTTAAAAATGAGGAGGATTATGTTGATTATTTTGAGGATACTCTGCGTGCCGGACATTATGAAAATAATCGGAAATCAGTGGATATCATGATTCGCTCGTCTCAGGATATTATACGGGAATTAGTCAATTGTGGTGTGGAGTTTGAACGCAATCATGGGGATTTTGTATTTACCAGAGAGGGTGGTCATACGGATTACCGAATCTTATATCATGAGGATTTGACCGGTAAGGAAATCACCTCAAAGCTTTTGGAACGAGTGAAGGAAATGCCCAATGTCACGTTGTATACACATACTACGATGGTAGATATTTTGGAAAATGACAACACCTGCTATGGTGTGGTGGTGGAGGGCTCTGATGGAGTGGTTAGGAAAGTGTATGCGGATTATACCCTATGGACCTGTGGAGGAATCGGCGGCTTGTATCAGCATTCTACCAATTTTCCACATTTGACGGGAGATGCATTAGCCATTTCGCTAAGGCATAGTATTGAGCTGCAAAATATTGACTATGTTCAGATTCATCCTACCACACTATATTCCAAGAAGCCGGGCAGGCGGTTTCTCATCTCCGAATCCGTCAGAGGAGAAGGGGCAGTTTTGCTGGACAGGAATGGAGAACGGTTTGTTGATGAGCTGCTGCCAAGAGACCTGCTGACAGAGAAAATCAGACAGAAGATGGAGGAGGACGGAACCGAGTATGTTATGCTGTCTCTGAGAAAAATGTCACCGGAGGATATCATAAAGCGTTTCCCGAACATTTATCAGTATTGTCTGAAGGAAGAGGGCTATGATATTACGAAGGAGCCTATTCCGGTAGTGCCGGCACAGCATTATTTTATGGGCGGAGTAAAGGTGGATTTTGAGGGTCGGACATCGATGAAACGGTTGTATGCTGCAGGGGAGACGGCCTGCAACGGTGTGCATGGTGCTAACAGGCTGGCAAGTAATTCCCTGCTGGAGAGTCTGGTATGGGCAAAGCGTGCTGCCTTGGATATTGCCAAACAATATGAACCGATAGATATAGGATGGTGTGAGGGTATATTTTGTGATGAATGTTTTCCGATGAAACCATATGAAGACTGCAGGAAGGACTATCATGACAGTGTCAGAGGAAAGATTGAGGAGGAGCACCGTAAGAGAGAGTAATCGTCTAAAATAGATTAGATAGGTGATTGCGAAACTCTGTTTTTCAATATCTCCGTTGTATAATATAGACAAATCACCACAGGGCACGCTTGTGCTACTTGTCGCTCGTAACGGTACATAAGGTGCCAAAATACGGCACCTAAGTACCGACGGCTCCAAAGTACCCTGCTTGTGATATTGTCTATATTGCACAACTAGGTTTTGAAAACAGAGAGTTTCGCAAACGCTTAATAGATTAGAGGAAGAAAGGATATACGAAAAATGAGAGAGCTGATGAATTTAAATGTAGATAATTTGATTTTGCAGGCATTGAGAGAGGATATTACCAGTGAAGATATTACGACTAATTCGGTTATGCCGAAATATCAGCTGGGTGAGGTAGATCTAATCTGCAAGCAGGACGGAATACTTGCCGGACTATATGTGTTTAAACGGGTATTTGAGTTGTTGGATGGGGATACCGTTTTTGACATGGAGGCAGAGGATGGTGACGAGGTGAAAAGCGGGCAGATATTAGGACGGGTAAAAGCAGATATCCGGGTGCTGTTGGAAGGGGAGAGAACCGCCTTGAATTATCTTCAGCGAATGAGTGGTATTGCTACCTATACCCATTCGATTGCGGTATTGCTGGAGGGAAGCAAAACAAAGCTTCTGGATACGCGAAAGACAACGCCTAATATGCGTATATTTGAAAAATATTCGGTAAAGGTAGGGGGAGGCTATAATCACCGCTATAACCTTTCGGATGGTATTCTGCTCAAGGATAACCATATCAGTGCAGCCGGTGGAGTGGCTAAGGCAGTGAAAATGGCTAAGGAATATGCACCGTTTGTGAGAAAGATTGAGGTTGAGGTTGAAAATCTTGATATGGTGAAGGAAGCTATTGAGGCTGGTGCGGATATTATCATGTTGGACAACATGGATAAGGAGACAATGAAGGAAGCAATCCGCATGATTGATGGCAAAGCAGAGACGGAATGTTCGGGAAATGTGACGAGAGAAAATGTAGCAGGCCTAATCGATATTGGTGTGGATTATATTTCCTCCGGGGCACTGACTCATTCGGCGCCTATTCTGGATTTATCTCTTAAGGGGTTGCGAAAACTGTGAGATACATATTTTGGGAGTTTCACCTGTGTAAATAATAAGCCATTTTGGACCGGTTGGAAATACCGGATCCAAAATGGCTTTGTTTAAGCTAAGCGTTGGCTTAGTTCAGCTTAGTTGTCTCTTTTGCTGTCAAGCATTGCACGAACCTTTGTGGAAAGTCCGAACAGGTTGATAAAGCCTTCGGCATCCTTGTGGTCGTACAGATCTCCAGTGGTAAAGCTTGCCAGAGATTCTGAATATAGAGAGTAAGGAGAGGTGGTGCCGGCCTTGATAATATTACCCTTGTACAGCTTGAATTTTACCTCGCCGGTTACGCGCTCCTGAGTAGATTCGATGAATGCCTGTAAGGCTTCACGAAGAGGAGACCACCATTTACCTTCGTATACCACATCAGCAAATTTGTCGCCGATTGTTTTCTTGAAGGCAAGAGTTTCACGGTCAAGGATCAGTTCCTCTAACTGGGTATGTGCCTCCATAAGAATTGTTCCACCTGGTGTTTCATATACACCGCGGGACTTCATGCCTACAACTCGGTTCTCTACAATATCAACAATTCCGATTCCGTGCTTGCCGCCTAAACGGTTTAATTCACGTATAATATCGGAAACCTTCATCTCTTTTCCGTTTAAGGACTTTGGAACACCCTTTTCAAAGGTCATAGTTACATATTCTGCTTCATCAGGTGCTTTTTCAGGATAGGTGCCAAGAACCAATAAATGCTCATAATTTGGCTCATTTGCAGGCTCCTCCAATTCCAGTCCCTCGTGGCTTATATGCCAAAGATTGCGGTCACGGCTATAAGAGGAATCGGCAGAGAACGGAAGATTAATACCGTGCTGCTTACAGTATTCGATTTCTTCTTCACGGGAATTCATTGTCCATTCATCCTGTCTCCAGGCAGCGATAATCTTAAGCTCCGGTCCGAATGCCTTGATTGCCAGCTCAAAACGAACCTGATCATTTCCTTTACCTGTTGCCCCATGGCAGATAGCAGTTGCACCCTCTTTGTGGGCAATGTCCACTAAAACCTTTCCGATTAACGGTCTTGCCATAGAGGTACCTAAGAGATACTTGTTTTCATATACTGCACCGGCCTGTACGGTAGGAACGATATAGTCATCACAAAATTCATCCACAACATCTAATACATAGCATTTAGAGGCTCCAGAGGAAATTGCTCTCTCCTCTAAGCCGTCCAATTCGCTTTCCTGTCCCACATCGATACAGACGCAGATTACATCATAATCATAATTCTCCTTTAACCAGGGGATAATGGCAGTAGTATCCAGTCCGCCTGAATATGCCAAAACAACTTTTTCTTTCATAAATATGTGTCCTCCTTTGAAATATCTATTGACTAATATACAACCAAAGTGAATAATATGCAAGCCCTTAAAAATTAATTTGCTTTATCACAGATATGTTGCTATTTGATATCTAGACTGGGAGGAACGTCCAACTCCTCCGAAACATACTTACCATTCTTTTTGCGCTGTCTGACACACTCTGACAGCAGATATTCAATTTGTCCGTTGACGGATCGGAAATCATCCTCTGCCCAAGCAGCAATGGCATCATATAATTTCTGGGATAGTCTTAACGGAACCTGTTTTTTGTTGTCTGCCATATTTAATACAGGCTGCCGGAGTTGACAACCGGTTGTGCGTCGTGGTTTCCACAGAGCACAACAAGTAAATTAGAAACCATGGCTGCTTTACGTTCTTCGTCAAGGTTTACAATATCTTTCTCATTAAGCCGCTCTAATGCCATTTCTACCATTCCTACTGCGCCGTCAACAATCAGCTTTCTTGCCGCTACAACAGCAGATGCCTGCTGGCGCTGCAGCATAGAGGCAGCAATTTCAGGGGCATATGCAAGGTAAGTGATTCTTGCTTCGATTATTTCAAGACCGGCTTCCTCCACCCGCTTTTGTATTTCCTCACGGATTCTTTCGGCAACAATGTCACTGGAGCCACGAAGACTGCCCTCGTCGGCCATGCCGTCACCGGTAGTGTCTACATTAGGGGAAACGTCATAGGGGTAAATGCGGACAACATTTCTAAGAGCGCTGTCACACTGCAGCGATAAAAATTCTTTATAGTTATCTACATTAAAGACTGCCTTTGCCGTATCTACAATCCTCCAGGTAACTGCAATTCCGATTTCGATGGGATTACCCAGACAGTCATTAATTTTCTGTCTGCTGTTGCTGAGGGTCATGATTTTAAGGGAAAGCTTTTTGCTTACAGCCATGAAATCAGCATCTGTGTTAACTGCAACGCCCTCAATCTCTAAATGTTTAGATGAGTCCTTGACATCACCGCTTTGGTTCAGCTTTGTCTTGGCAGCAGGGTTGAAGCCTGTGCAGAAGGGATTTACCCAGTAAAAGCCGTTGCTTTTCAATGTGCCGGTATAATGTCCAAATAGTGTGAGAACCAGAGCTTCCTGTGGTCTTAACACCTTTAGACCGAGCAAAAGAATCCAGGCAGTGCACAGAATAATAAGTGTGATGACAAAGGCGGTTATGTTTAGGGGAGATGGAGAAACCTCCATACGCATTGCAGTAAAAATAAGCGCTACAATATCAATTGCGTAGAGTAGGAATATAAATAGCAGCATTCCCATTCCGCTTTTGCCTTTAAGTATTTTTTCTTCCATAATAAAATCCTCCTGTGTTATAATTTGATATCAAAATAATATCATATTGATTTAAATTTATCAAGGTCTTTTTGTTAAATATTTTTGTTGCATAATATTCATTAAAAATGTATAATTATTAATTGGGTGAACGAGTAAAAGCTTTTCCTATACAATATGGAGAAAGCGTGTTATAATATTAGTTCGGGTCGAAGCCCGCAGGAAAGGAAGGTATACTTATGATTAAGGCTGGTATCATTGGCTCCACCGGCTATGCTGGACAGGAGCTGGTCAGATTATTATTGGGACATAGGGAAACGGAAATTGTATGGTATGGCTCAAGAAGCTATATTGATAAAAAATATGATGAAGTGTTTGGCAATATGTTTGAGATAGTGGATGCAAAATGTCTGGATGATAATATGGATGAGCTTGCGGCACTGGCAGATGTGATTTTTACGGCAACGCCACAGGGATTTTGTGCATCCATGGTAAATGAGGATATTCTGGGAAAAACAAGGATTATTGATCTGAGTGCGGATTTTCGGATAAAGGACGTATCTATTTATGAGAAATGGTATGGAATACAGCATAAGGCACCGGAGTTTATCGAAGAGGCAGTTTATGGTCTTTGCGAGATTAATAGAGAAGACATTAAGGGAAAACGCCTGATTGCCAATCCCGGCTGCTATACCACATGCTCGATTTTATCTTTATATCCCCTGGTGAAGGAGGGAATGATTGATGTGGACAGTATAATTATAGATGCGAAGTCCGGCACCTCCGGAGCAGGAAGAGGAGCGAAGGTGAATAATCTTTACTGTGAGGTGAATGAAAATATCAAAGCATACGGAGTCACAACCCACCGGCATACACCGGAGATTGAGGAGCAGCTTGGGTACGCCTGTGGCAGGGAGGTTGTGCTTAACTTTACGCCGCATCTGGTACCGATGAACAGAGGTATTCTGGTGACAGCATATGCAAGTATGACCGGAGATTTCGGTGAAGACGAGGTAAGGGTTGCCTATGATAAATATTATGCAGATGAGCAGTTTGTCCGGGTGTTGGAAAAGGATACTCCACCGGAAACCAGATGGGTAGAGGGAAGTAATTATGTGGATGTCAATTTCAAGATAGATGAACGTACCGGACGCATCATTGTCATGGGAGCGTTGGATAATCTGATAAAAGGAGCGGCTGGTCAGGCTGTACAGAATATGAACCTGATGTTTGATCTTCCGGAAAACATGGGCATTTCCATGGCTCCGATGTTTCCGTAAATCAGGGAAAGCTATATTGCACAACTGGATTTTTAAAATAGAGAGTTATAGATTGAGAGGGAGTAAATATGGTGAATAAGAACAGTAATATGGAGCAGATCATTGTCAAGGCACAGACCTTGATCGAGGCATTGCCATACATACAGAAATTTAACGGTAAAAAGATTGTGGTAAAGTATGGCGGCAGTGCAATGCTGGATGAGGATTTAAAATATAATGTTATCAAGGATGTAGCTCTGCTGAAGCTTGTGGGGTTAAAGCCGATTATTGTACATGGCGGAGGAAAAGAAATCAGCAAGTGGGTAAAAATGATTGGAAAGGAGCCGGAATTTATCAACGGACTTCGGGTTACGGATACCGAGACTATGGAGATCGCAGAGATGGTGCTCTCCAAGGTAAATAAGGGTCTGGTGCAGATGATGCAGAAACTGGGGCTGAATGCCGTGGGAATTAGCGGCAAGGATGCGGGACTGATGACGGTGACAAAGAAGTTTCCCGGCGGTAAGGATATCGGTTATGTAGGCGATGTGAAGTGTGTAGACAGTAAGATTTTGGACACATTGATTGACAATGACTTTATTCCGGTTATTGCGCCTATTGGCTCGTCAGATGATTTTGAGAGCTATAATATTAATGCAGATGATGCTGCCTGTGCAGTGGCAAAGGCTATTGAAGCGGAAAAGCTAGTTTTTCTAACGGATATTGAGGGAATCTATATTGACCCGAATGATAAGGATACGCTGATTTCCGAGATGGATATCAATGAGGCAAAATCCTTTATTGAGAAAGGTATTGTAGGAGGAGGAATGCTTCCAAAGCTGACAAACTGTATTGATGCTATCGAGAATGGAGTGTCAAGAGTCCACGTGCTGGATGGCCGTGTTGAGCATTGTCTGCTGTTGGAGTTCTTTACGGAAAAGGGTATCGGAACTGCTATTTTGAAAGAGCCGTTATTTTAAGAGCTAATACGGTATTGGTGTATCCGTGGGATGAAACAGAATCCTTTTGTTGTGGATAGAGTAAGGATACGACGGAAGAGGAATGGTAATTAAGAATGAAAAAAATATTTTACTATTTGATGATAGGTATATTAGTGACTGGACTGTTAGCCGGATGTGAAAAATCTACAAAGGAAGAGATTAATGAAGCACCGGAGCCGGTCAGCTATACCGGGCTTATGAAGCAGTGGAAGCAGAACGCAGCAGCAGATAATCTGACATGCTGGTATACCAGCGATACAGACAGGGTATTGCTTGAAACAGCGGCTGAAGCGTTTAAAAATGAATATGGAATTCGTGTTAATCTCGTCTATTATGATGGAGTCAGCCTGTTTAGTGATATAAATCAGGCTAACCAGCAGGGAATGGGACCGGATGTGTATCTGGTGGGAAATGACCAGCTTGAGCTTGCCAAAACCAGCGGGATGGCTGAGGAGAATACATGGCTTGACGAGGCCTTTTGGACCGAAAATTATCCAGCGGCAGCTAAGAATGCAGTTACTTACCAGAATAAACAATTTGGCTATCCGGTTTATTTCGATACCTACTGTCTGGTGTATGATGCTAATTTGTTGGAGAATGCTCCGGCTTCTATTGATGATATTCTGACCTTTTTAGATGAATATGAGGATACCGGTTCCACCAAAGCGGTATTTCGGTGGGATGTGGCAGACCCTTATATCAACAGTATGTTTATCGCTTCATATGCCAATCTGTTTGGTGAAAACGGAGATAACAGCCAGGAATTTAAAGTAAATGATGAAAAATCCATTGCTGCGATGGAATATTTTCAGTCATTGAGTGAATATTTGTGGATGAATAAGAGTAATATATCTCATGATACGGTGATGAATCGCATTAAGGACGGCACGCTGGTTTTGGGATTATGTAAATCTGATATTCTCCCCGCACTATATGAGATGGCAGCAAAGGAGCAAAGCGGCGGGGAAGCAGAAGCGGATGAAAATGAGGAACAGGAGGAGAAAACCAGCTATCGAATCTCCTATGTTCCGAGCTTGACGGCAGAGCTCTCATCCACCAGTTTTTCCACCACCTATAGTGCGTTTGTCAATCCTTATGGAGGAGATACGGTGCTGGGAAATATGTTTGCCATGTTTTTAAGTTATGCCAATGCTGGAAATCAGTTTGCCGGCAACGGGAAGCTCCCTGTCATTAATCAGAAGGAAAATTTTGACGAAATGCAGGCGGTAATCTATGCACAGTATTTGAATTCAAAACCGGTGCCGAAGGTAATGGTATTAGGAGATTATCTGACAGAAAGTGCAATCGTATTTGATGCCATATGGGGAGGCAGTGATGCGAAGGAACAGATGGACATTTTGCAGAGTACAATAGAGGCGAAGATTAAAGAGTGAAATGAATAAAAAAGAATAAAAGCTTCACATACTATTTGAGAGGAAACGCAAAAGGTTTCCCCAATCTATGGTAAATACCAGGAGGGAAAATGTATGTGGGGCTTTTTGATTGCCTGCCTGTCAGGAGCTTTGATGAGTGTGCAGGGAGTGTTTAACACCGGAGTGACAAAGGAAACAGGGCAGTGGCTCACGAATAGCTTTGTGCAGCTGACAGCATTTATCGTATGTGTAGGCTTCTATCTTTTTCAGGAAATAGGAAAGGTGCCGGTGGGAAGCCTGTTCAAGATTGATCATAAATATATGCTGTTAGGTGGAGTGATGGGGGCCTTTATTACGATGACGGTTATTCAGAGCATGTCTTCATTGGGACCGGCACAGGCAATTCTTGCCATTGTCATTACGCAGGTTCTGGTAGGATATCTGATTGAACTGTTTGGTCTTTTTGGTGTGGAGAAGGTGCAGTTTTCTGCATTGAAGCTGGTGGGTATAGTGGTTGCCATTGCAGGTCTTGTAATGTTCAAATGGGAGACATGACAGCCGCTAAGTCAGTGAGTTCGGAGAGAATGCAGCGAGCGAATGAGAAAGTATAAAAAAATGGTTGTAAATTGTTCATTTTTTAGGTATTATGATTCTGTATCTTAATTTTATATCATTTTATCTCAGTATACTCCGTTTTGAAATTTATTCGGTGAAATTTATTCAAAAAGGAGTGTGAAAAATGAACAAATACATATGGCTGTTTCTTTTGCTGGAAATGTTTTTTTTGACAGGCTGTGAACAGGAAAATGAGTGGAGGTCGGCGGACCAGAATGGAGACGAACAGATTGAGACACAGGCTGGTGCGGTGTCAGAGGATAGCGATTCCATTAAAGAGGCTGGGGCTGCTTCTGTGCAACACTCGGAGGAGAAATCCTTTTCAGAGATTTATGTTTATGTCTGTGGACATGTGGTGAGCCCGGGGGTATACCGGCTAGAGGCAGATGCACGGATTTGTGATGCGTTGAAGCTGGCTGGTGGCGTTTCTGATGACGGTAATCCGGAGGCGTTAAATCAGGCAGAACAGATGTCGGATGGTCAGACGATATATGTGCCGGGAATTGGTGAAGAGGCGGCGCAGCCGGAAACGGCGGCTCAAGATGGTCTTATTGATATCAATACCGCAGACAGGGAAAGTCTGATGACACTGCCAGGAATCGGAGAATCAAAAGCAGAGGTGATTATCCGGTACAGAGAGGAACACGGTTTGTTCCAGACGATTGAAGAATTGATGGAAATACCGGGCATTAAGGAAGGCGTATTTAATAAAATGAAAGAATACATCAAATGTAAATCATAATATAGTAATCGTCAGTACATTGACAGTTTGTGTATAGAGGAGTGCCGGGATGAAAAAAGTATTAGTAGTGGATGATGAAAAATTAATTGTAAAAGGAATACGGTTTTCGTTGGAACAGGACGAAATGCAGGTTACTGCCGCCTATGACGGTGAGGAGGCATTGGAGCTGGCAAAAAATAATGATTTTGATATCATTCTTTTGGACGTTATGCTTCCGGGATTGTCGGGATTTGATGTATGTCAGGCAATTCGTGAATTTTCTGATGTGCCAATCATTATGCTGACCGCTAAGGGCGATGATATGGATAAGATTTT
Source organism: uncultured Clostridium sp. (assembly GCA_947178475.1). Taxonomy (GTDB): domain Bacteria; phylum Bacillota; class Clostridia; order Lachnospirales; family Lachnospiraceae; genus CAG-590. The sequence goes on from CAMWYM010000060.1 coordinate 12,108, forward strand.
AGGTTTGGAGTATGGGGCGGATGATTATATCACTAAGCCGTTTAATATTCTAGAGGTGAAGGCGAGAATTAGGGCGATAATACGGAGAAACCAGAAGAAAGAGGTAACAGAGGAAAAAACAAATCTTCTGGTGGAGGATGAGCTTACTATTGATGTGGAGAGCCGGCGTGTGACCATTGCAGGAAAGGATATTAATCTGACTGCCAAGGAATTTAATATTTTAACACTACTGCTTTTTCATCCCAATAAGGTATACTCAAGAGACGATTTATTAAAAGAGGTTTGGGGCAGTGATACGCTGGGTGATGGACGTACTGTGGATGTGCATGTCAGGAGACTGAGAGAGAAGATTGAGTCCAACCCAGGCGACCCAAAATATATTCAGACAAAGTGGGGTGTGGGTTATTACTTCAGAAAATAAGAAACAGACTAATCCATTCCGTAGTCTGAAGGTATTGGTATTTTTGTCATTCTACATCCTGTTTTTGGTTACTGTACTGATTTTTAATATGATGCTTCAAAGGTCATATAATGAGAAAACAATAGAGGAAAAGCTTTTGCTGGTGCAGAATCAGTGTACCATTATGGGTAATCAGATTTTAGTAAATCAGTTTACTATTGATTCCATGCAGGACAATTTGAATGTGGAGATAGATCAGCTGGCGAATATGTGGGAGGGGCGTATTCTGGTGGTAGATTCCAATTATCGGATTGTCAAGGATACCTATACCATTGATCAGGGAAGCTATCTTGTATATGATAAGGTAGTGCGGATTATGCGCGGTGAAAAGGATAAAAACATTCGCATGACAGAGGATTATGCGGAGATTGTGATGCCTATTGTCAACTCGGACAAGGTAGTAAACGGAGTAATGATTGCAACGGTATCGCTTAAGGACATTGCGGATACCAATGCGTATATTGCTCAGAGAGCAGATTTACTTGTTGTGCTGTTTTCGCTGATGGCATTAGTGGCGGCGTATATTATTAGCAATATTAGTGTACGGGATATTAAGAAGCTGGATACCCAGATTGCGGGCTTAAATGAGGGACAGCTGGAGAATCTCAATATCGGAAGTAGTAAAAATGAGCTCTCCAAGCTGACGGATTCTTTTAATATGCTGGTTGACAGGATGCGGGTGTCGGAGGAGTCAAGGCAGGAATTTGTATCCAACGTGTCCCATGAGCTGAAAACACCAATAACCTCCATGAAGGTATTGGCAGACTCCCTGCTGATGCAGGAGGAGGTGCCAAATGAAATGTACCGGGAATTTATGGCGGACATGGTGGAGGAGATAGACCGTGAAAGCAAGATCATTAATGATCTTCTGACACTGGTAAAAATGGATAAAAAGGCAGCAGAGCTGAATGTAAAGCCGGTAAATATTAATGCACTGCTGGAGCTTCTGCTTAAGCGGATTAAGCCGTTGGCGGCAAAGAGAAATATTGAGGTAGTGTTGGAGAGTTTTCGTGAGGTGATTGGTGAGGTTGACGAGGTAAAGCTATCTTTGGCATTTTCCAATCTGATTGAAAATGCAGTTAAGTATAACAATGACGGAGGCAATGTACACGTTTCACTAAATGCGGATCATAAGTTTTTTTATGTGAAGGTGCAGGATGATGGCGTGGGGATTCCGGAGGAGTGCCAAACACAGGTGTTTGAACGTTTTTACCGTGTTGATAAGGCACGAAGCAGAGAAACCGGTGGAACCGGACTGGGGCTGGCTATTACGAGAAATGCAATTTTGATGCATAAGGGTGCGATTAAGCTTTATTCCGAACCGGGAGAGGGAACGACGTTTACGGTGAGAATTCCGTTGAAATATGTGAGTTGATTAAAGGATGACCGGTTATATGAAGATAAAGGGTGGCATGATGAAGAGAGTTTGTTTGTTATGGATGATGTTACTGGCAGCGGTGCTGGTATCCTGCACAAGAGAAGAAGAGCAAACGGATGAATTGCAGGCACTGGGACCAAATGATATATATGTGTACTGTATGAATTTAGAGAAGACAGACGTGGTTCCGGTGGTGTATACTGTGGGAAGAAATAATGACCTGCTGGAGAACGTGACAAAAGTGATTCGGTATTTGGATGGAGTGGAAACTACGGCGAATTATCAGACTCCGATTCCGGAGGGAATTACCTATTTGGACAGTTCGCTGGGAGACAGAAGGGACAACATAGAAATTTCTTTTAGTGTGTTGTACGATTCGGTTAATGCGGATTCGCTCTTGTTTTTTAAGAGCTGTCTGGTGCAGTCTTTATTGCAGCTGGAAGGGGTTGATTCTGTCACGATTATGCTGACGGATGTTGCAAATGCGGATGCAGACACGGCTACGGTGTCAGAAAGCTTTGACAGGGATTCCTTTATGATGTCCTTTGATGATGACAGCGGATATGTGCAGAAGGGTAATATTTTACTCTATTTTGCCAATGAAACCGGCGAGGCATTAAAGGAATATAGTAAAACGGTGGAAATCTCCAATACAACTTCACTGGCGAGGCTTGTGGTGGAATCCTTGATTGAGGGTCCGTCACGTGCCGGATATCAGGCCACGGTTGCTGATACGGTTACGATACGCAATCTGTCGGTTAAGGATGGGATTTGTTATGTAGATTTAAGTGAGGAATTTTATGATACGAATAATCCGTTGAAAAATGATATCATTGTATATTCGATCGTGAACTCTTTGGCAGAGCTTCCGACGGTATCCAAGGTACAGTTTTTAAACAGCGGGGAGAAGCAGCAGTTTTTCCGGGAGTCTATGCCCTTTGACGGTATCTTTGAACGGAATCTGGATTTAATAGAGCAGGAGATACAGGTGGAGGAACCGGAGGAAGACGGAAAAGAGGAGGTTATCGAAGAATAATTGAAGAGACCTATGCTATATTGGGTTAGCATGTTCGTACTTGGGGAATTGTTAAACAGAGTGCTGCCGACAGCAGTGATAGGTTTGATGGCAGGAATAGGATTTGTTATTTTATATGGAAAACGCAGGCTTTTGGCAGTGGGGTTTCTGTTTTTGGTGCTGGGTGTTTTTTGTATGCAGAATTTACAGCAAAAGGTTGGGTATTTTAACCTGCCTGAGGGGACGGAGATAGTTTTTCATGGAATCGTAACCGGAGAGGAGAACTCGGATTATGGAAATATATATATGGTAAATATCAAGGAACTGCGGATTGGAGAGGAGGTAAAGAAATATTGCTGCAAGGCTAGAATAGAAACAGATGAGACACTGGAGCTGGGCAGCAGACTTGAGGGGTATGGGAGAACAGAGGCTTTTTCGGTTGCTTCCAATCCCGGGGGATATGATGAGAAAAGCTATTGGTATGGAAGAGGAGTTTTTCTACAGTTAAGGGATGTGGAGGTTTACCACAGGGTATCTCTGCATTTACCACTGATTAGATATCTTGACCGGATGAAGGGGTATTTATACAAGGTATATCAAACGGTATTTAATGAGCAGGAGGCAGGGCTTGCCTGTGCTATGGTACTGGGAGATAAGACAGACCTTGACCGGGACATTAAGGAATTGTATCAACGCAACGGAATAGCACATTTGATTGCCATATCTGGCTTGCACATTGCCATGATTGGAGGAACGCTCTATCATTTACTGAAAAAGCTGATAGGAGGCTATAGGGTTCCGGGAGCGGCGGGAATAGTATTTATTCTTCTGTATGGGATGATGACCGGTTTATCCGGTGCTACCATGCGGGCGGTAATTATGTTGTCTGTATCCATTGGCGCCGATATCAGTGGAAGGAGATATGACGGGATGACGGCCATGGCGTTGGCTTTATTTATTATGCTGTTAAATAATCCGTATCAGCTGACGCAGGCAGGCTTTCTTCTCTCCTTCGGTGCGGTTATAGCCATTGCAGTGGTGAATCCGGTCTGGAAAAGACTGTGGCCGAATTGTCCCAAATATATGGATGGAATGTTTGTCAGTGTCAGTGTCCAACTTGTGTTGACTCCGGTAATGCTATATTTTTTTTATGAGGTTCCGGTTTACAGTGTATGGATAAACGTTGTTGTGGTGCCAATGATGAGCTTGCTGCTGGCTCTGCTTCTTGTCTGTGGAATTTTGGGCATTATCTGGCTTCCGGCAGCAGCTCTCCCCTCTGTTCCAGCAAAATGGATTTTTGCACTATATGAGGGAATATGCAGAGGGAGTGAAAGGCTGCCCTGCCATACTTTGTGTACCGGCCGTCCGGGTACAGGGTGGGTGATAGGCTATTATGGTGTAGCGGTACTTTTTCTGGTGGCTGTATACAAAAAGGATTTTTGCAGGGGCAGGCTGCTTATTGCTACAGGCAGTTTATACGCTATGCTGTTTTTCGTATTTTTAGTGCCGGCAAAGCTTAAGATATGTGTTTTTGATGTGGGGCAGGGAGATGGTATCTATATTCGTACTCCGGGAAAGCATCATATTTTGATGGATGGGGGAAGCAGTTCAAAACAGAAGGTTGGCAGATATGTGTTAAAAAGTGGTATTAAATATTATGGTGGAGTTGTGCTGGATTATGTGTTTATCTCGCATAGTGACAAGGACCATTACAGCGGTATTGCAGAGCTTTTGGAGGATAACACGATAGAGGTGAAAAACGTAGTGCTGCCGGCTATCTCCAATCCCGATTCTGCCTATCGGGAGCTGGAGAGGAAGGCGCGGGTAAAGGGATGTAAGCTTTATTATATGAAACAGGGGGACTACCTTAAGATGGATGGACTTTCTTTTCTGTGTTTAAATCCTTTAGAGGAGGAATATGAGGATAAAAATACCGGTAGTCTGGTGATTAAGCTGACCTATAAAAATTTTGATATGTTTTTTACCGGGGATATGGACAGCTTTGTGGAACGCAGGCTGCTAAAGGAGCATCGGGATATCGAGCAGGGGAGAGAGCTTGAGGTTTTGAAGGTGGCACATCACGGCTCGGCAACTGCTTCATGTGAAGAATTTTTGCAGTGGCTAAGACCGAAAATAGCCTGCATATCCGTGGGTGAGAATAATCATTACGGTCATCCGGCGAAGGAGGTAATGGAGCGGCTTTCGCAGAGTACTGAAAGGATTTATTTGACAAAAGATTGTGGAGCGATTACCATAGAAACAGACGGAACAAGATACAGTGTGAAATCCTTTCTGGATAAATGATAAAACACAGATAAAAATGGATTTGGGAGAGATATATGGCAAAGAAAAAAGTCAAGGCAAATGTCTATATGAAGGAAATCAATCGGCAGATTGAAGAAAATGAGATTAAGCAATTTTATCTGCTTTCCGGAAGTGAGGATTATTTGAAGCTTCAGTATCGTGACAAGCTGGTTAAGGTATTGGCAGACCCGGAGGATAATATGAATTACAATTATTTTGAAGGAAACCGCGTAGATTTGCAGGGGGTACTGGATTTGGGGGAAACGCTCCCCTTTTTTGCAGAACGGCGGGTGATTGTGTGGGAAAACTCCGGCTTGTTTAAGAAAACACCGGATAAGCTGGAGGACAGACTGGCAGTATTTCCGGATTCTACTTATGTTATTTTTGTGGAGAAGGATATAGACGGGCGCAACCGCCTGTATAAATGGATTGGCGAAAACGGATATATTGCGGATTTGAGTACACCGGATGAAAAAATGCTGAGCCAGTGGGTGAGGAGTTTGTGTAAGGAAGAGGGAAAGCAAATTAATGAGGAAGCAGTGACATATTTCTTAGGGCATATGGGGTCAGATATGCTGATGTTGAGAAATGAACTGGAAAAGCTTTTTGGCTATAAACAGGACAGTGACACTATCCGAATTGAAGATATCCGTGAAATATGTGTCAGTCAGGCGCAGGATACATTGTTTAAGATGTTAGACGAGGTGGGAAACCATAATCAGGAAAAAGCGCTTTTGCTGTATCATGACCTATTGGCGCTTCGGGAGCCGGCTTTGCTTATCCTTGCACAGCTGACTAAGCATTTGCGGACTTTAATGCAGATATCGGCTATGAAGGATGAGGGAAAGGATAACCGGTCACTGGCAGCAGCCTGCGGTATTCCGGTATACTTTCTTGCAGAATATGTTTCCCAGGCAAAACGATATTCGGGCAAAGAACTCAGGAATATGGTGGAACGCTGTCAGGAGATTGACTATTCCATCAAAACCGGAAGGATACAGGGAAATGTAGGAGTGGAGCTTTTAATTGTTGAGTTTTCCAGATAGATGTAATAAAAATACGCTCCTCCGCATAAGCAGAGGAGCGTATTTTTAAGCTGTATATTTTGCCAAATGAATTACATCCGGCAATATTATGCCATCTTATTAACTGTGGCAGCTAAACGCGAAATCTTTCTTGATGCTGTATTCTTGTGCAAAATGCCCTTAGCAGCAGCCTTGCTAAGTTCAGATGTACAAACTTTCAACTGTTCTTCGGCAGCAGATTTGTCGCCAGAAGCTACAGCAGCATCAAACTTTTTAAGAATCGTTTTAATTTTCGACTTTGTCATTTTGTTTCTTAAAGTCTTTTTGTCAATAACCTTGATTCTTTTTTTTGCAGATTTGATATTTGCCAAACCAGACACCTCCATTACTATAATATATTGTATTTGATGGTTTTACATTAAAACCGGACACGGACAATATAACGTAAACATACTTGTATATAATACTCAATGCAATTCTGTTTGTCAATGATTTTTTTTAATTTATAAATTTAATAAAAATAGAAAAGGTAATTTGCGGAGAAGAGGTATAAAAGAGGCAAATAGGGAAAGACTTTAGAACAATATTTTAGGGAAAGAGGGCAAAATATGCGCGGTAGAACAGA
>CAMWYM010000061.1 GCA_947178475.1 uncultured Clostridium sp.
TATACAGTCCCATGTCGTAACACCATTATCCACTACCGGATTGCTTAATCCAAATTCATTCCCTGATAAATCTCCCGGTATTTCTGGTTCTTCCTCTACCGTCACTTGCAGCTGTGCCATCTTTCCATTGACAGACATTACCGTCACTGTTGCTGTTCCGGCTTTCTTCGCCTCCACTTCTCCGTCAGCGGATACAGATAACACGGATTCATCACTGCTCTTATAGGTAAGCGTTTTATCTGCCGCATTCGCCGGAAGCACTGTTGCTTCAATCTGGTATTTCTCACCGATTTTCAGCGTTTTGTCCGTATCGGATAACTTTACTTCTGTGACCCCGATTTCAAGCTCCGCTTCAATTTCCCTTCCATCGGAAGTTATCTTCCCCGCATACGACCAAACCGAATTCGATGTACTGTCCAATGCCGCCAGATTCAAATGCAGCGCCGGACGGACAGTGTGACTTAAATCAGAGACATATGACTCTTCATTAACTATCCAAAGACGGCCTTCGCCATCTATATGGCATGCTTTATCACCGAACGACGAAACCTCGCCCAAGGTTCGTAGCCACCAATCTCCTTTAGACTCGCCTGCATCAATATAAGCTGTATTCTTAGCTTCTCTCGGTTTCGACTTGTTCCATGTCGATACAAAACCGTAGGACGCTTTCATGATTTCAGGAACCGAAAGCAGATAAACCTTATCCGTGGTATCTCTACCATTATCAGGAAAAGCTGATGAATTATCTGTATTAACCACCAGTGTATCCTTAATTGCCGCCTGTTCAACCTCATCAAATGCAGTATCCAAAAAATTATCGTCCGTATAGTCCCGACCACATATATTGGCTTCACCATTGTAACCATTCAGCCAGCTGCGTATCGTACTCGTCTCCCATTTAACACCCTTTTCATCGCTAAGGCTATTATACACCTGCCTGCTCAAATTCCGGTCTGATAAAAGGAATACATCATCACCATCTACTGACAGCACCCTCCATTTAATCGGCTGCTTGTCATCACTATTATCTGCACGTCCATCACCATTGGTATCATTCTGCCAATAGCTTCCAAAGTATATACAGTCCCATGTCGTAACACCATTATCCACTACCGGATTGCTTAATCCAAATCCATCCCCCGATACATCCTGCTGTGCAGATACAGTCCATGATGGCAGAATACCGGAAATAAGGGCACAGACCAACAAAGCCGCCAATAATCGTTTCTGTATACAGATATGGTTTTTTTTCATCAATATACTCCTCCTATTCATAATTATAGTCTCTCGGATTCTCTCTAAAATCATTCTATCATATGGCCTCATATAAATACAAGCGATTTTAAAAATTTGTAATATTCCACTTATTTTGTTATTATTTAATAAAATAATCTCTTCAAAATTAATATCCTTTAAATAATTAACTATCCCAGAAAGTGAGGTCAGTAAAAATGTTTGATTACACACGCAGAGAAATACATACAACCACAAACTATTCTTCCAAAAATATTAAACAAAGCATTAGCAAAATAATACCAATATGCCAAATGCAGGATATACGAACTGCACCAAAACATTTCGCAACCTCCCTAAGCATCTTACAAAAGAAGGATACAGCTGAATATTTAAACCCTCTTCCTTCTTCTGATCAGGCACGCCACCATATTATACCGGACAGCATCTTAAGAAATTTTATTGCCAAAGTAAGAAATAATGATCGGCCCACCTTTGAAAAGTTAATAGCAGCTGTCGAAGAATCCTATATACAGTATCACAACATTACACAAGAAGAATTGGGGAATCCTCGCCTTCTCGATCTTAATTACATTAGAGAGCTTCCTAAGACCCCCAAAAATAATTTTTTAACGCTTATTACATATACAAAAGCGAATGATCCAGCTGAATATTACAACAATATGGAAAAAGCATTTGTATGGTCGCCTGGTAATCTTGTAATCGGTCCACGACAAAGAGGAGCAGACCCTGGAAGTGAATATGACCGCGAAGCCGCACATATAGCGGGAATACCATTGGGAACTCCCCGTTACCTTGGACCAATGGTAGCAGAACCTACTGGGCAAATGGCTTTAGGCGAAGCACTTTCTATGATGTTACATTATATTGATGGTACTATAGATAGATTGAATCAGAATATTATAGATACAATACTTATTCTACATATAAAAAGGTCAATATCTAATGGAATGGGCAGCATGTGGAGATAAAGGATGGAGAGCTTACTCACTCTCCAAACTCCGTTCAAAAAGCAATTCCATCACCATGTCAGCTGCTTCAGCGACCGAACACTGGTCTGTATCAATAATCAATGCCGGATTCACTGGTGGCTCATATCCACTTTTCTATCAATGCAAATTGTGACTGCCTGTCCCTTTATTGCTTGATCTGTCTTCTTATCTGCATGGAACAAAGATTTTACTTTTGCCTTTATATTAAAGGAGACATATCTTCTTTATATCCGACCGTAAATTGTGATTGACAATTCGGATACCACTAAACCATGCAGCCCCGAAAATGGAGGCGATTTGTGATATTTATGTAGGAAGTACCGGTGAAATCAGAAGGGGATATTTCAACTCAGAAACGACAGTTTTATCTGAAAATAAGAAAATGCTCATACCTGTATATGAAAAATGGGGGCTATAAAAGTAAGATTTGTCATTTCAATATATTAAAATTTACATTTGTTGAATCACCTGCCTAAATATTTTTCCAAACCTAATTGTATGATTTGCACGAATATTCCAACAAATATTGACACCTTTTTACAAATTATGATAAAATATCCGCACAACAGACAAATTTTTCTGTTTCAGGGCTAAACTTTCATTCAGGTTAGTCCGATACAGAATGTAAGACATGGTATGTCTGAGTAATGACGAGGAGGATGAGTTCATGTCAAATGAATCTGGTCAGGAACGAATCTCTCAGAAATTGTCTCAAGGTACAGAGAATAAGTCAAAAAACAATGTTGTTGTCATTGCAGTATGCTTTATCGCTGCCACCATCATAATCACTGCTCTTGTGTTAATTTTAACGGGACAGTCTGCTGATGCCGAGAAGCGTAATGTAGTTGTAACCCCTGATAATGTGGAAGAGATTCTTTCCGATATGCAGGATCGACAGGTTCAAGCAGGTCGGTATGAGGTTACAATGAACACAACATGGAATTTCGACAAAGGGGATTTGGCATCTAGCAATGCTTATGTTGAAAATTCTACTGCAAATACTAACGATGTGTATTTTGACATTGTCCGCTCTGATACAGAAGAGACGATTTACAAATCGCCTATCATACCATTAGGCAGCCATTTAGAAAATATTACTTTAGATACCCCATTGGACAAGGGGACTTACAATTGTGTACTGACCTATCATTTATTAGATGATAACGAAGAACCGATTAGTAAGCTGAATATTAGTCTATCTATCGTAATAGAAAATTAAATGGTAATCTATTTTTTATTCAAGGAGGAATATATTATGAAGAAGAAATTATCAAAATTTATGGCGCTTGCCATGACAGGAATCATGTTATGTGCACCTTTAACTGTTAATGCTGCTGATGATGATTATGCTGAAGGAACAACCACTGGTTCCGGAAACGTTGAGGGAATTCTTAACAAGGAAGTTTTTAAAGTAGACCTGCCTGTCATTCCAGAAGATGGCAGTGATGACACTTTTAATTTTATCTTGGACCCACAGGGATTAATTAAAGACACAAATGCTGCTGCGTATGATGGTGCATCATTTGATTCTAAAGCTGCTGGTCTTTATTTTAAGAATACTGATGGAACTGATACCTGGTACAGTGCACAAAGTGATTATCTCAAAGCCATTAACATGAGTACAGTTCCAGTAGATATCAGTATCACAGCTGCTTTTGGTGGCACCACCAAAAAGACCGACAATAAAGATATCTATTTAACTACCGATGAATATTTCACTGATGACACTGATACTACACTGTTTCTTGCCTTACAGACTGATTGGAAGGATTGGGTTCCTTTTGATGCACAATCTTGGAAGGCTACCGTTAGCCAGACCCTGAGTGCAGCTCCTAGCGATGCATATTATGTTGAATATGATGCTGATAGCAGCGAATATAAGTATACTTTAACCGAAGGCTATAGCAAGTTTGATGCTATACAGTTTGGGTTGTATGGTATGTGTAATATGGCTGGTGACTGGACAGGAGCTGAAGCTGTTGCTCCAGAAATCGAAGTAACTTGGACATTAGAAAAACATGTGGATTAATAATAATTAATTTGTTCCAAAGTGTCTTAAATGCAATAACTCCCATATATAGGGAGTTATTGCATTTATTATTTTTGCTAACTATTTGTTAAGATTCAAGTAAATTATTACATTTATTCTAATACATTAACTATATTATCTACTAGTCTTTTGCATCCGTTTCCATCGACTATCTCCTGCATTTTTATACTCATCTCTCTCCGTCTATCAAAATCTGACAATTTTTCTATATATGAGACTATCAAATCTAAACAGTTTTCTATATTCCCTCGAATATCTCCAACCCACGGAATCAGATGCCTTTCTGATACTGTTTGTGCAATCTGCAACTGATTATCTGCCAGCGTATACATAATTGAAGGTATTCCACAAGCACATAATTCATAAGTCGTTACTCCTCCCGCTGTAATTGCAATATCACAATATCTCATATATTCTGACATATTAGAAACATTCATTAGCAGATGTACATTTTCATATTGCCTCCACTTTTCTTCTAATTCCTTTGCATGTACATTAAATCTTCCTAAAATTATATGATACTCCAGCTCACCAAACCACAGTCTTTTGACCAAAGCTTCAAGAATATTTCCTATTGCGTTATGCGTATCTGTACCACCAGAAGTAATTAAAACACGAGAAACCCTTTCGTTTATTTCTTTATTCACATTAGAAAATTCCTCTCTTAACGGAGCATAGGAACACCCCAACGCAAACTGTGTATCAAGCCCTGCCCTCTGATATCTTTCCGTATAACATAAATCCTCTGCATATATATTATAATTCACTAGCAAATCCACTGGATAAATAAATGCATCCAAATCATCAATATATACGGTTTTCGTATACTGCCTCACTGTTCTTAGATATGTTTCTGTAACATAATAAGAATCAATCAAGAGCCCTGTAATATCCAAAGTTTCTATTAGCCTTACCAGACCTTCTACTTCCTTATTCAAATCATTCCATGTAGAATGCAGACAAATCACCTGAAAACCCTTTGATACAATCATTTTTTCAGAACGACTATCCGCAACAATAAATGTTACCGGCTCACCCCGCATGCGAAACTCTTCTGCTATAGAAAGGCATCTCATCACATGTCCTGTTCCAATAATTTCATTTGCATCAACCCGAATACAAAACATGCTTTCTCTCTCCTACTCTTCCACAACCTCAAGCACTTTATCAATAACATATTGCTGCTGCTCCGCCGTCAAAGCCGGATGAATTGGCAGACTAATTGCTCTTTCATAAAAGCTTTCTGCATTTGGAAGGCAACAATCAGAATAACCATGATTTTGGTAATACGGATGTTGATATACCGGGATATAATGAACATTGACTCCAATTCCGGCAGCCCTTAACTGATCAAATACTTCTTTTCGGCTCTTGTTCATCACCTGAATCATATAAAGATGCCAACCACTATTACCATCCGCTATCTGTTTCGGAATTTTAATACCTACTACATCCCTAAAGGCTTTATCATATCGATTTGCAATTTCCCGTCTTTTCTCCAAAAAGCCATCTAATTTATTCATCTGGCTGATGCCCAATGCACAGGAGATATCCGTAATACGATAATTATACCCTAACTCTAACTGCTGATAATACCAATTCCCCTGATTTTCTGTCATCATTTCCTCATCTCTGGTTATTCCATGACTCCGAAATAAAACAAGCTTCTTATACAATTCCTCATCATTCGTTACTACCATGCCACCCTCGCCGGTTGTAATCGGCTTTACCGGATGAAAACTAAAACAGGTCATGTCCGAAATACTGCCTATCTTTTTTTCTTTATAAGATGCACCCAATGCATGTGCCGCATCTTCTATCACCAGCAGGTTATGCTTTCTTGCGATTTTCGTTATCGCATCCATATCACAAGGCTGTCCCGTATAATGAACTGGGATAACCGCTTTCGTTTTATCAGTAATTTTGCGTTCTATCTCCTCTGGCGAAATATTATATGTATCTGCATCAATATCAGCAAATACCGGTGTCCCTCCACAATATAGAACACAGTTAGAGGATGCAGCAAATGTGATTGGTGTTGTAATCACCTCATCCCCCTGACCGATTCCTGCTGCCAGACACGCAATGTGAAGTGCCGCTGTACCATTACTCACTGCCACAGCATACTTTGCACCTACATAGTCTGCTACCTTCTGTTCAAATTCTGTCACTTTAGGACCTGTCGTCAAATAATCCGAACGCAGTACATCTACAACTGCCTGAATATCTTCCTCATCTATTGATTGTCTTCCGTATGGGATATACATGAGTTCTCCCGCCTTTCCAATTTTCTTTTATAATCTGCAATGTTTTCGTTCCAATCTATAATATTTCCTTTTGTAAATTGCTTAAAATCTTTTATGGTATGGTAGGAACCTTCTCCCTCCTGTTTTTTTAACTGATAAGTCCTATCTTTAATACTGTCCCAGTTTTGAATAAATAATTCCACTATCCCGTCATTCAGTTTCTCGTAAGATGAAGAAAAACTTTCCTCTTCTTCATCAAAAATCATTTCTTTCTGTACAACAATATCTCCTGTATCCAATCCTTCATCTACCTGATGAATCGTTATTCCTTTCGGCGTATTTTCAACAAAACTCCAATAATTAGGATTCGATCCGCGGTTCCAAGGTAATAATGATATATGCAAATTAAAGACTTTCCCATTGACAAAATCTATTATATCCCGTCCAATCATATATCTATAATTATAACTAATAATAATTTGTGGCTTAATATGTTCTATCATTTTCAAGGTAAGCTTACAACTTATTATTGAAACAAAATGTTCTTTCTGTTCCAAATACAAAATAATGCCCATCGCATTTCTATTATTCGTTAAAACAATTATCTCCGCACCGGTATCGTACATTTCCGTTTCTCTGTCTCTAATCTCTTTACAATATCTGATATAATCCTTTTCTTCTATCTCGGTATAATTATTTTTTTTAAATGCCATCTGAGATGCTACATTATCATATTCTACACAGGCTGTAAGCTTCTTTACTTTTCCCTGCATTTCATGTTCTACCAACTGCAGCATATTATAATCATGACCCTGTCCTCTATATACACTGACAATAAAATAGCTAATACAGCCTGTCTCCGACTCACCGTCAATGCTGACTTGTCCTATCGGTACATCTTCATAATAATATATGTACATATGACACATCCGGTCAGCAAGCTTTTGAGAAAACCATCTGCAATACTCTTCATAAGTCACAGCTTCCGAATGAAACGAATTCTTTCTGCACTGCTTATCATTTATCCATTCAAATAATATATCCCTGTCCTTTTCACATACCCGTCGCAATTTATATTTCATCAGTTCTCACCTACTATTTCTCTGGAGATTGGTGTACCTCTGCTCACATCACATAATGCTTTTTTCCCTAAAACCTCACCCAGATACTTGGGTTTCATTCCATAACCCGGTCTTATGACCCTTACATTTTCCTCTGTCAACAGTTCTCCTGATTTTATATCTTTTACTGCAAATAATGATTTCCGAAACACTACACTACCCTTCTCCTGCTCTGTAGGTCCGTAAAACACCTTCCCCTTTGCCTTCTCGACCATGCGGATATCACGAACCATATCTGCAAATTCCTGTGGCTCCATCGAAAATGACGAATCCGGATTTTCAATGTCTCTGCTTAAACAAAAATGTTTCTCTATCACATTTGCCCCCATGGCAACTGCAGCTACCGCACCAAGTGAGCCCATAGAATGATCCGATAATCCTACCGGACAATCAAATTGCTCCTTCATATCCACCATTGTCAAAAGATTCATTTCATCTGAAATTGCCGGATATGCACTGGAGCATTTTAACAATACAATCTGGTCATGATACTTCCGGACAGTATCAACAGCCTCTTGTATCTCCTCTAGAGAGCCCATCCCCGTAGACATGATAATCGGTTTATTCTTTGATGCCACATAGTCAATCAACGGAATATCCACCAGTTCAAAGGATGCAATCTTATATGCCGTTACATGCAAATCTTCCAGGAAATCAACAGATGTTTTATCAAACGGTGTTGATAAAAAGTCTATCCCTATCTTGTCTGCTTCTGCTTTCAAATCTGCCTGCCAATCCCATGGTGTATAAGCTTTTTCGTACAGATGATAAAGATTTTCTCCCTCCCATGTCCCATTGTCAATATGAAAATATTTGTTATCACAATCAATGGTCAGAGTATCCGGAGTGTAAGTCTGAATCTTAATACAATCTGCTCCCGACTCCTTTGCGGCATGAATAATTTCTTTCGCACGCTCAAAGCTGCCTGCGTGGTTGGCAGACATTTCGGCGATAATGTAGGTTTTTTTATACATATCCATTATTCCTCTCATGCAAATATCTATATTTGAATTCTGCCATTCTCCAATCAGACTCATTGTCAATATCCTGTACTTCCAAATCATCCAGTATAATTGACTTTGTATTATCCGTTATCAGTTTATGATGGTTCAAAAAATTTTCTACATTCAGGCAATAGAACTGACCCGCATCATGATACATAGGCTCTAAATCCTGCGACCGTACCAATGCATTTTCTGGCCATTTAAAGGCAATTTTCTCATCCTGCATGATAAAACCTCTTTGTGGCGGAAATGAAAACTGCACTATTGGAATTACACTATCTATACTCTCACTTTCCAATATATGCATTGCTCTTTGTAAATTATCTGCTGTTATAAATGGTGCCGTCGGGTAAATACAGCACATATATTCAAATTCTATATTTCTTTTCTTATATTCATTCAATACCTCAAGCAACACCTCATATGTCATTACATTATCACCCGACGTTTTCTCTGAACGCATAAATGGAACTTTTGCACCATATTGTAATGCAATATTCTTAATTTCCTCGTCATCTGTTGAAACCATTACTTCATCAAATATATGCGATTCTATAGCCGCTTCAATAGAACAGGCTATTATTGGTTTCCCACAAAATTCTTTGATATTTTTTCTTGGAATTCTTTTGCTGCCGCCTCTAGCTGTTATAATCGCAATACTATCAGCCATCTATTCTACCCTCTTTCGTTTTTTTGCAACTACGTTCTATTACTCCACCAGCAAGCAATTTATCAACCACATCTATTAAACTTTCCGTATCAACACCAATCTTATTACTGATATCAATAAAATCATTTGTTCCATCTGCATATGTGATAAAATTGGTCATTTTACGAGTTGCATCAGCCGCTCCTTTCTGGCTGATTGTTGGATACAATCCCCGCTTACCCAGTTGTGGTTCACAAAGGCAAAGAACCTTATAAAAATAATTGTATTCCAATGCATTAATGCATTTCTTCATAAATGAAAGCATTCCCTGCAGCCCTTCTTCAGAAATCAAGCTTAAATCATCTGCCGATGTATGATATTCCGGGTATTCTCCATATTTGGAACGACACACTGCACAAACCGGTAAGTCAACTCCCGGTGCATTATACTGCCTCTCATCCGAGCCTCTCTGCAAAAAGCTATAGCGCTTATATTCCGGATAGTGAAAGGACAATACATTTTTAATCAGTTTATCTGTTAAAGTATCGGCATACTTACTTTCAATATAGGAATAGGTCCTATCATCTCCCACGCAGGACAATACAAAACCTGCCACTGTGTTCTTCTTCATGGTTTCCAAATTCCGGCTAAGATATGTAATAGAACCAATAGTTTCCGGTATAAAAATAATACGGTATGTATATCTTCTTTTTATTGCCAATAACCATTTTGCAAGCTCAATCGTCACTACTGGTCCCGATACCTCATTGTTTGCCATAGATGGATGACAAATATATGTGGATAGCAAAATTTCCTGCTCTGTTTCCCCTGGTAAAATAATTTCTCCATAGGTCAAACTTCCATCCTTCAATTCACTGTCTATTACACAATGATACTGATCCTCTTTCAAAGAACATTTTTGTATCTCACTCATACAAAACCCGCTTCGTTCCTTGTAATAGGATGTAACATAGGGTATCACATCCGGCTGGTCTGGCTGGGTATATATAATTTCCTTTAATTCATCCAATGTCAATATTTTATCCATTGGCAGAGAATAGCCCACTACATGAAGATTGTTCTCCTTAAAATCCAGAATTCTATCCCCAGACGAGGTCTCAATATACGCATCCTTTATATTCCATTCCTTGGGTACTGTCCAATCAAAAACCTCTGTTCCGGACGGCACCTCATATATCTTCATATCGCCTTTGTATTCTGATTTTAAGATATCTAATGTCTCTCTGACACCATCCCCTGTTATACTTCTGCAAATTGGAAATAACTTTCTTGCTAAATCATACATTATCATAATTCACCTTTGTCAGATTACCATCCTTATCTTTGACCAGATTTCCATTCTCATCTGTAACAAATAATTCTTTATTTGTAAATTTGTCGCATATCTCAACAAATTCGTCCACAGTCATATCCAATGGAGCAAGAATTTCCTCTAATGGCTTATCCATATAGGACCACGGAAACTTCCCATCTCTCTCCTTAACGATCTGCATCGCCTGCTCTCTGGTCAATCTTCCATGAATAACATGCAATGCTGCCTGATCTGTCGTTCTGCCAAAACCATATTTCAAGAATTTGAAGTAGTCGTGTATTCCTGTCTGATAATTATCCAGATGTTCATAGTCTATCATCTGCCCTTCAACTGCCTTGCCCCAGCTTTTGAATCCATGCGCTGTTGATATAATCTTGTTATTAACACCATCCCACGGAATATAATATCCCAAGAATATTCCTGTGACTCCTACTTCTTTCAATTCTTCATCTGACGGAAACATAAACGGAATTAAATCCTTTTTGCTGATTCCCGCATTTTCCTGTACTTTTTCCAATGTCAGACCCAGCAAAGGATCAAAGTCTTCTATCCATTTTCTATCTAATACATTATTATCCACCTGTGATGCCGGACCACCACAATCCTCCTCTGAATTCTCGCCCCAGATCAGCAAAGGAATTTTAAACTTCACTGCTATCTGTACAGGCAATGCATACAAACTTGCATGCTCCGGCCATGAGATATCTCCAACCTCCTCCAGTCCAAGCCGATTTAATTTGGCTCTCACAACTCTGTTAGAAGTAACTTCTATATAATCAACACCCAGCCGCTTCAGATTATCAATGTTTGCCTGCCCGTTCTCTGAAAGATCACAGGTAATCGCTGTAACACATAATGGATTCATCCCCAGCTCCAGCATGGTGACTACCTGATATGTACTGTCCTTTCCTCCACTGACCGGTACAATACAATCCCAGTTTGTCCCATCCTTAGAACGATAACGCTCCAAAATCTCAAGAAGCTCCTTTTTCCTTTGTCCCCAATCAATCCGCTCTCTTCTCTCATAATTTCGACAGGCATTACATACCCCTTCTTCATCAAACACAATGTGTGGTCTTGTGCTTGGATAACAGCATTTCTTACAATATTGAATCATACTTCATACCTCCTTATTCTTTACATATATTACATACTTTTTAACATGCTCTGTAGCTGCTCTACTGTCAGCCATTCCGTATTATTTCCGGAATTATATTCAAATCCCTGCTCTACCAGTTTGCCTCCCGGCAAAATATCTCGATTCCACCATGAATAATGCGGATAAATAATAAAATGCTCATCATATTCATATGTGGTCATCGAATCTTCCCTCGTCACCATAACTTCATGAAGTTTCTCTCCTTCCCGAATACCAATCTCAGGCATCTCACAGCCTGGCAGCATTGCCTGTGCAAGGTCCGTTATTTTAAAAGATGGAATTTTTGAAATGAATGTTTCACCGCCCCTGGCATCACTTAGCGCCTTAATCACCAGCTCAACTCCCTGTTCCAAATCAATCCAAAATCTTGTCATACGGTAATCTGTAATTGGCAGCCTTGTTTCACCTTTATCTATAATATTCCTAAAAAACGGAATCACAGATCCTCTGCTTCCAGCTACATTTCCATACCGCACTACAGAAAAATTCAAGTCCCGATTGCCTACATAAGAGTTAGCGGCAATAAACAGCTTGTCTGAAACAAGCTTTGTCCCTCCATACAAATTAATCGGATTTACCGCCTTATCCGTAGATAACGCAACCACCTTTTGTACAGAAGCCGAATCAAGTACTGCATCTACAACATTCATTGCACCGTTTATATTCGTCTTAACTGCTTCAATCGGGTTATATTCACATGCCGGTACCTGCTTCATCGCTGCTGCATGAATCACATAGTCCACACCATTCAACGCTCTGGAAAGGCGCTCTCTGTCTCTGACATCACCGATAAAAAATCTCAATATATCCTTATACTCTTTGTATTTATCAGCCATAATAAACTGCTTATACTCATCTCTTGAATATATTACAAGCTTATTAGGCTTATAATGTTTTAATACATAATCCACAAAGTGGTTACCAAAGGAGCCTGTTCCTCCTGTAATTAAAATTGTTTTGTTATTTAACATTCTTTTTCCTCTCCTTAACAAAATTGATTTAAAAATTTAGCATAATTTTCAATTATATCTCCATCCCCACATACATAATCTCTTAATTGCCTCCAATATTCCACATCTTCCTTCCTACTATCTTTAAAATCTTCTAACTCTTTGCAAGTAGAAAAATATGGTAATTCTATTTCCGGATAGATGATTTTTTCGTGCCGATAGAGGACAACTGGAAGCAGACAATATATTGCTTCAAATATCATCGTAGATTGAGAAAAAACTCCAAACTCATATCCAGAAAACAACTCTTGTTTGGTTTTGGGAGATGCCTTCATATTTAAAATACTCCCCCATTCCTTATTTACTATACGCTCATATCCTCCTTTTTGTAATATATCAGAACTTGGATGAAGTTTAACATCAAAACACATGTTAACCTGTTTTGCAAATTGATTGCAAATATCTAGCATTGCCGCGTTATATTTATGATTTTCTTCATGGTCTAAAATTACCAAAAATTTACTTTTCTCATATGCTTTTTTTTGTATCTTTGGTTTATCATATACTATAAGCTGTGGTATTCCTAATGGAATCAGTTTTTTCTCCGATAATCCTAATTCTAACCCAAACCTTTTCGTATATCGACTACAAGTTAAAAGGTATTGACTCAAGGAGCATCTATATGATGCTTTATCCGCAGGTGTTATATTTGTCCAACAACCATGCTGTAATGTAATGGTAGTAATATGATTTTTATTACAATATTCTGTAATAAAATAATCCGCTACATGAACATCGCACAACGTTACAACTGTTTTTATATGGTGCTTTTCAATCTGGTCTTTCACAAATAGAATATTCCTCATACCACACAACATATAATTACAATATAAAAGCTTTTCCTTTAAGCTACACTTAATCTGAAGCATTTGTATAAGCCAGATAAAAATCAACCATATTTCTTTAGCTTTAAAAGCATCGCCATCTTTCCTCCGCAAAGGAGTCATCACTACTTTTTCCGGAACTAAATCCAGCAACCGTTCAAACCATTCTTTGTAATCATCTCTCTCAGCATAGGAATTCGTAAATGCAAACAAAACTCTTCCTCGTTCATTCCGAATTCTATATTTATCAGATAGTAAAGGTATGCTAAGCAACTTATAGTAACTCTTCTTTATTAAAGCATCCGATTCCCAATACATATTTGTCGTCCATAATGCACTTCCACATTTATAGTCATTTAATTTGAAAAATTTAATCTTATTTAGTTTCTTTAATAATTTGTGATCTATTTTATTATTCATGAGAATCCACCCATTCCCCCTTCGCCTTATCATATCTTTTAACAATCCTTGCTGGAGCTCCAACCACTACACAAAAATCCGGTATATCTTGATTTACCACCGAATTAGCACCTATCACACAATGTTTTCCGACTGTAACCCCCGGCATAACACATGCTCCAAATCCAATGGTTGTATGCTCTCCAATCGTAGTTCTCTTCACTGTAATCCCTTGTCTATTTGGAGGTAGGTTAATATTTTGATAATCATGACTAATATCTGTAATCATACAATATGGCAGCAATGAAGCCCCTTTCCCAATAACAACACTATCTGCACATGTAATATGACATCCCTGCTCGATATTAACTCCATCACCTATAACAATTGAAGGACGGTATTTTCTTTTTCCCCATTGGCAAACCGGCTCTATCCTTGTTCCATATGCTATAGAAACACCTTTTCCAATTTTTATATGCTGAGGATTCTTTATCATAGCAAAAAATGAAATTCTACCATTATTCAATTTACGGATTTGAGTTTGTAGCTTTATTTGATCAAATGTCATATACTTCCTCCCCATTTACTATTTTTTCGTTCTACTCACTTTCCCACAAATAATTAGAAATCTTTTCGGTACATCCTTCCGCGAAAATAATCTATAAACCCTACCAAACTGTATCGTACATTTTTCTTAACCATCCAATTTTCTAAAATATACTTTATTTCACACTTAAGACGTTCCCTTTTCGTATCTTTAATTTTATATTTATATTTATCCATAAAATATAGAATATTCCTTGCACAGTAGTAACGAGTTATTTTAGAATCCAAACCTCCACTTGAACTGTTAACCTTATGCCACATCACCGCAGATGGTACATACAATATCTTATATCCCTTTAAATTAGCCCGAACACAAAAGTCCGTATCATCATAATACATAAAATATCTCTCATCCATCTTTCCGACATGTTTAAAAACATTTTTATGTATTAACATACAGCATGTTGGTGCTATTTCTACATACCTTTCCAATCTAAATGTGGAACCATCACATTGATTCAACCCTATATGATGCGGCGTACCTGTTTTCCAATCTACATACCCCCCAGCAGACCAAATTATTTTCTTTTTATCATAATAAAATATTTTGGGAACTGTTATCACTTGCTCGGAAGCTTTTTCAACAAGTATTTCCATTAAATCTGTAGATAAAATAATATCATTATTCAGCAACATCACATATTCCGCTCCTAGTTTCAGAGCATAAAGTATTCCTATATTATTTCCCGCTGCAACTCCTAAATTATCTCCTGTCTCAATAACATGAACATCTTCAAACTCTTTTTTTAATTCCTTGATTGATCCATCCGTTGAATTGTTATCTACTACAATTATTTCGTAATTAGAATAAGTTTGTTCCTTAATACTTCTAATAGCTTCATTCTGATAATTTAATCCATTATAATTCACAATGACTATTCCAACTTTAGGCTTCATTTTCTCATCCTCTCTTTGTCACTGCCAGATAATAATTCTTATTAAATTCTGTATTTTCCAAAACATCTAATTCAAAATATGATGCTATTTCGTTCAGTACTTTACTACTAAACACATGATGATGCAGACATCTATTTTGTTCATTATTCATACTTCTCTCCCGGAATTGTTCTATCGTTCCTGCTGGCAAGTCCATTGATAAATCATGCTTTTCCAATATTTCCGGTAAATGTGTCATATCATCTTCGCCTATATCATTTTGATAATCAGCCAACAAATGCTCAAAAGATGTATCCTCCCGTTTGTGATCAAATGTATATTTCTTACACGGTACAAGAATAATAAAGACACCACCTGGTTTCAAAATACGCAGACATTCACTAATCGCCTTCAATGGATTTGCAATATGCTCTAAATTATTAGACGACAGTACAAAATCATATGTTTCATTCTCTATTTCTCTTAAATCTGTTGCATCCGCTATTATTTGATTGCCAAGCACTTTATCTGCCCACAAATAATTGGGGTTTGTATTATCATTCCAAACAGTCTCTGCCGCATAATTTACACCATCACATGCATCACACCGATTATACACCACTTCAAATATACCACTGGGACCTCCAATCTCCACACCTTTACCTCCCAGTCTATCTAAAGGAAAATAAACCATTTGGCAAAACTCATTCCAGTAATTTCGAGGAAGAATCCTATCAGAATCAACTCCCTGAAGTACTAATTCATCTTTAATCTCTTGATAAACAGCAAATGGTGTTATACAAATATAATCATATTCCCTGTCGGGAATACTATTGTAACCTTCATACCTTTCCTGATAGAAGTTTTTTAATGTGGCAATATTCTTATCAACCATCCCCACCACATCAAAATGTTCTTCCAAAGCGTCCCCAATTCGCTCAGTATAGTACTTTTTAAAATTAGCTCCCAAACCATAAATTATTATTCGCTTTTTTAACTTACACTTGCTCCCTACAAAAAAATTATCCATTATACTGATTCCTTCCTCATTTATCTTATCATTTGATATATCTTATATAGACAGCACATTGCTTTTATGTTAACATTTTCCATCTGCATTTCCCTAATTTTCCCATTTTATAATCTATACCTGCCAAAACCATCGCTAATATTTTTTTAAATTTATTATTGTCATAAAGCATGACCCCTCTCAACCAATCTTGATTTGACTTTCTAAGTCCATTCACAAATTCTCTTTCCTGAGGATAGTGCTCCTTTATGTAAAAATAACTCCTACATATGTAATAATGCCGTATTGCTGGGTATTTGTTTACCTTGTACTGTCCTATAACCCGCTCATTGTCATATTGATTATGGCACAATGCTACTTGGTGATTTTTTAAAATATAATATCCATTTTTATACAATCTCAAACAATACTCAAAATCGACACCATCCAAAAAAAGTGCTGTTTCAAAATATCCATTTTTTCTAAATGCTTCTAATTTCAAAACCATACCACTTGTAATAACTGCCTTTTTCTTTTCTGCCCTCTGTACCCGCACATTACGAATCTTATTATCATCAATCATTGGTGCAACAATTGCTAATCTTTCTTCATCATATTCTTTAATAAATGCATTCATCTCATTCACCAAATCCAATGTAACTGCACTATCTTGATCTAAGAGCATAATCCATTGATATCCATCCTTATACGCCTGATTGCAGCACACATTCAAACCATAAGCTAAACCTTTATTTGTTTTTTTTGTAGCATATTTAATGCCCTTTATATGAAACCGCTCTCTGACCTCATCTGATTGCATTTCTGTATTATCAAATAAATATATTATTTCAAAAAAAGGTATCATATTAATGATATGTTCCATTATCTTATTATCCGGATGGTATAATGTTATTGCCGCCACCATTTTATTATCATCCTCCACTCATTATCCTTTTGACGAACATTTGACCCCATAATTTTTAACACTTACTCATCTATTCCATATCTTCCCAAGTCAAATATATATTTATGCTGATATTGTTGACCATTGATGGTTACTGCTACCGTTGTCCCTGCACAGTTACCTGCCACAAGCGAATCACAAAGTGCCAGACAATTCAGCGCAATCCAATATCCTTTTCCCTGTTTCGTGTGTCCATCTTCCTCAAGAGGAATCTCCGCCAAAAGCTCCTTTGTATCTGATTCATATCGTAGCTGTGGATAATAACATACTTTTTCGCTACCGAATTCAGAAATAAATTGTTCACATGCCTGTTTCACTTCTGTACACAAATAGATTAAATCAAAATCTCCCCAATCAGACATCTTTTGTTTAACAGTTTCTATCATCATCGGCAAGTCTGGTTGAATCTCATGCCCGTATGGTTTCATATTTGCATAGTCCGTTCCCCGAAACAATACTCCCAATACCCTTTTATTATCTAAACATTTTTTGAATTCCACAAATTCTTCGTATAACTCCGGCTGCATTGGCGGCATCTTCAGTTGTGCCCATTCCTTTTTTGATTGCCATATGGTATAGCCTTGTTTTACCCAAACAGATTTTGCCGTTTTAATATCATCCACATCATACCCCGCAGGTTGACAGAAAAATTTTGTATACGCATTAACCTGTCCATATTCTTCACTTTTTAGATATTGTGAATTTTGGGATTTCATATCAATAACAGGTATATATCCTCTCTTTTTCGCATACACCATATTTCTAGCAACATATAAAGCAATACAAGCCAGCCCTTCATGATACTGTGCAGGTTTAATCAGCATAAACTCTTTATCCGGATAATCTTGTCCCCATTGCATTTTCCTTACATTATCAAAGTACACCTGTACAATATCATCTTCCAGTAATTTATTTCTTATCTCCGGAGCTTTTTTGATAACCTCATTAATTCTTCTTAATCTCTCACGTTCATCTACATAAGGTAAATCCACCACAAAAATATAATCATATACATATTCTGAAGCGAAAGAAAGTTCATTTTCCGTTATGACTCCTGCAACTTGAAAAATATCATAATATCTATCCCAATACTTTCTATATATTTGAATTGTATCATTCATTGCTGCAACAAGCAAAATTTTTCTATTATATAGATCATATTTCTTATCAAACCACGGAAAAATAATTTGTTCAAAAAAATCTACCCTAGTATATATG
>CAMWYM010000062.1 GCA_947178475.1 uncultured Clostridium sp.
AACCCTCGCGCCGCTATTAACGACCTACTCCCTTTCCAGGGGAGCCCCTTCAGCCGCTTGGGTACTTCTCCAAGCCGCAAGTTATCGTTCTTAATTATGAAATTTAAGAACAGCGGAGAGGGTGGGATTCGAACCCACGCGCCCTTGCGGACAAACGGTTTTCAAGACCGCCTCGTTATGACCACTTCGATACCTCTCCGTGCTTCCGACAAAATCATTCTTTTTGTCAGCGACATTGACTATATTAGCACTAACTTTTACCCATGTCAACCGCTTTTTTTCATTTTCCCAAAAAAATTTCTGCCACCGCTAAATCCTCTGGTGTAGTGATTTTCAGATTACTGTAATCGCCCAAAATGACTTTCGTCTTCTTTCCCAAATAACGCTCTATAATCATTGTATCATCTGTTATATCGGTATCTCCTGACTGCTCCATCTTCTCATATGCACTGATAATTTCCTGATACCGAAAACTCTGCGGAGTTTGAATCTGCCATAGCGTACTTCTGTCCGGCGTACCGATACCATACTGCTGTGAATCAACAACTTTAATCGTATCCTTCACTGGGACCCCCACGGTACATGCCCCTGAACGCACTACTTCTATTATAGAACGTTCAATCAATTCCCGGGTAAGGCATGGTCTTGCTGCATCATGAATCAAAACATAATCTGCTCCATGAGCTGCCTGCAAACCGTTTTTCACCGACCAATAGCGTTCCGCTCCACCCTCTACCACGGCTCTTACCTTATTAAAATGATATTTTGTGATAATCTCTTTCTTACAATATGCGATATCCTCTGCACCAGTCACCAGAATAATATCATCAACAGAACTTTCTTCAAACGCCATCAACGAATAGTAAAGAACCGACCTGCCGCATAACTCCAAAAACTGCTTTGCAACATCAGAATGCATCCTACTTCCCTTTCCTGCCGCCAGCACAATCGCTGTAAACTTCTCCATTTTCTATATCCTTTGTCCGATTTTCAGATTAGGAACTGCATTTAGATCCAATCCATGCCGGACCCCTTTCTGATAAGCATAATATCCCGCCACTCCTATCATCGCCGCATTATCGGTACAATAAATTGGTGACGGATAATCAAACCTGATTCCTTCTTTATCACATGCATTCTGCAGATTTTCTCTCAGAGACGAATTTGCAGCCACCCCACCAGCTATAACAAGCCTGTCTATTCCCATCTCTTTAACCGCACGGATTGCATGTGTAGTTAACACATCAATTACAGCATACTGAAAGGATGCCGCCACATCCGCCGGATTCACTGCAATCTGTTTCATCTCGCACTGATTCAGATAATTTAGCACGGCAGATTTCAAACCACTAAAGCTGAAATCATATTCACTGCCCTCCACCTTTGCTCTTGGAAAAGAAATGGCCTCTCTGTTTCCCTCTTTTGCCAGCTTGTCTATCTTCGGCCCCCCCGGATACCCTAAACCAATGGCACGTGCTACTTTATCAAAGGCTTCACCTGCCGCATCGTCCCTTGTTTTTCCGACAATCTCAAATTGATCATAATCCAATACCTTCACCAGATGTGTATGTCCTCCCGACACCACCAAACACATAAATGGAGGCGCTAAATCAGGGTGTTCAATGTAATTGGCCGCAATATGACCTTCAATATGGTGAACTCCCACCAACGGTTTATCCGCTGCATAGGCAATTGCCTTGGCCTCTGCCACACCAACTAAAAGCGCCCCTACAAGTCCCGGACCATAAGTAACCGCAACAGCATCTATATCCGCCAATGCCAAGTCTGCCTGCAGCAAAGCCTCCTTAATCACCTGATTGATTTTCTCTATATGCTTCCGTGAGGCTATTTCCGGAACCACGCCTCCATATAATTTATGTAACTCAATCTGGGAAAAAATAATATTAGAACACACCTGTCTTCCATTCTTTATCACCGCTGCTGCCGTTTCGTCACAGGAGGATTCAATTCCTAAAATATAAATATCCTGTTTCATTCAGTCAATCTCCTTTATCCCCTGCGGATTCCTTATTCATTACCTTCCACCCTAATATTTTCCAACGTCCCTCCTCATCTTGACGCAAAATATACTCCTCCTGCACGGAAACGGTCACCGAATCAACACTTAGCGTCAGCGTAACCTTTATTTTAGCATATTCCTTTTCATTTTCGGTGTTATACTGCACCTGGCTTCCCTCAGCGAGGGAAAAACTGACGAGCTTTTGCTTATTTTCCTCATACAAAAGCAATTCGTCCTTCAGTCCCTGCAGTTGCTGCTCCTCCGTGTTAATTGCCAGCAGCTCCTCGTCAAAGAGGCAGCGAATATTTCGATTAACTGTAAACAATTCATCCTCAGTAAATTTATTATTATATGCATTCTTCATATAATTACAGTGCAGTTTCACGGTTTCTCTCACCGTCTTAGGGTAATCATTCTCAAAGTCATAATTCACCAGCTTATCTACTTCAGAGCTCTTTTTCACTTCCTGCTTATTTCCGGCATGGTTATTCAAATATGTATAGAATGCAAGACCGATTATTACCAAAAGCAGAATAACTGTTGTAAATCCTCTTGTTCCCATTTTTTTATTCATTGGCCTTCCTCCTTGAAATGCTCCTTTTATTCTTTGTCAAACAACAGGGTTGTGGTTCTCCGGTCCTTTGCTATAACCGTTTGAGGAAAGATTGCCCGAACCCTGTCCTGATAATCCTGTGGACGTACCAGCGATGGTGAATAATGCGTCAGCCACAATTCCTTTACCTCGGCCTCCTTAGCCATAGCCGCTGCCTCATAAAAAGTCATATGCTTATATTCTTTCGCCTTCTGCTCCTTATCCGGTTCACCATACATGCCCTCACAAACAAACAAATCTGAACTTCTTGCATTCTCTATAATTCCTTTTGTCGGTCTAGAATCCGTGCAATACGTTATCTTAATTCCTCTCCGCACTTCTCCCAAAACCATATCAGGAGTATAAAGTCTATCCCCCTCTTCAATGCTCTCTCCTTTTTGCAGACGGTTCCAATATAACATGGGTATCTGCTGTGCTCTCGCCCTCTCCACATCAAATTTCCCCGCACGATCAAGTTCTAAACTATATCCATAACAGGTGATATTGTGATTTACCTTAAAGGCGTTAATCCGCAGACCGTTAAAAACAAAGCTCTCCTCTTCCCGCTCCAACTCAATAAAACGAATCTCAAACGGCAAATCCGGGGCTATCATCCGCAAAGAATTAACAATTTTTTCCAATCGTTTGGGCCCAATCATCGTTATCGGCTCTGTCCGCTCAGCATTTCCCAGGGTGAGCAGCAGTCCGGGCAGACCACTGATATGGTCCGCGTGAAAATGTGTAAAACAGATAACGTCAATAGGTTTTACGCTCCAGCCCTGCTGCTTAATTGAAACCTGAGTCCCCTCACCGCAGTCTATCAATACATTCATTCCATTGTATCGCACCATTAATGATGTCAATGCCCGATATGGCAATGGCATCATTCCTCCGGTTCCAAGCAAACAAACATCTATCATCGAATCCCTTCTTTCCCATCTTTTTTAATCATTGCATTTTATCAGCTGTTTTTAAAGATTCTTTCAAGGGATATCAACAAATATCTGCTCAGAGCAGTTCCTTTGTATCACTAAACTCTGCAGGAACTACAAACTCCCGAGTTATACTCTCCACACATTCCTCACACAAAATAAATTCCTGCGTGATTCCATCTCTCCTTGAAAAATATCCCCATGACTTGCGAATCTGGATATAATCCTCCTTTACAATATCCTGTTCAACCTTTAACCTTCTCCCACATCTGTTACAAACCAAAAGTCCCATAATAGCCTCCCTATGCTTCTTCAAGTAATAGATAACAAAATGCCACTCTGACATTCCATTATATTACCATGGTAGCCTAATTGATGTGTAAATTCCAGTGGTAATAATTGTTGATTTCCATAATTACTGCATCTTCTACCGGATTGCTGTAATATCTCTTTCTTCGGGACAACTCCGTAAAGTGATAGCGCTCATAAAACTGCCTTGCGGCTATATTGCTTTCTCTGACCTCTAAAAGTATTCTATGGGCTCCCTGTTTGGCGGCCTCCTCCAAAACAAGTGTTAACAGCCGGCCTCCTGTTCCACAGCCCCGGAATTCCGGTCTCAATGCTATATTTAACAGCTCCGCCTCGCCGTCAATCACCATAATCCCGGCAAAACCTACAATCCGGTTATTCTCTATTTCACGTGCCACTACGTATATATTGTTTTCATGTCGCAGCACATCGCGAATACTCTCCACAGACCAATGCTCCGGCAGACTTTCCTCAGCAATCTCAGCAACAGCATCGCAATATTCATACTGCAACGGAATAATTTCAATCCTTTTCTGGGCGTCGCTATATTTTTGCCGTCGTTCCCTCTCTGCCTGAGACAGACGCAAATACTCCGGTTCAAAACTATCAGCATCTTCATATAGCCCTTGATTCCAATATTCCATTGCCCGGATAGCAAGAGCTGCTGCTCGCTGCTTGTTCATATGCGCCGGAGCAATCGTATATGGTACCTGCAGTTTTTCTTCCAGCAAATTTTTATAAACTTGAACACCGTCACCCAGAAAGATAACCTCTTCACCAATCAGATTAAGTGCATGTACAACCTCTTCTAAAGCAAGAGCATCCTGCTTTCTCACCACCTGAAGCTCTCCTGACCTAAATCGATAAATTCCCGTATACACCTGATTTCTTCTGGCATCCATCAGCGGACAAATAAGTGCATGTGCTCCCCAGAGATTCATTGCCAGTCCCTCTACCGTAGGAATTCCAATCACCGGCTTATCTAAGGCAAGCCCCAATCCTTTCACAGTTGCAGAGCCTATGCGAAGTCCGGTAAAAGACCCTGGTCCCTTTGCTACTGCAATGGCATCTATTTCTGCCAGATTTGTCCCGGTCATCCCCACCACCTCGTCCAGCATCGGCAGCAATGTCTGGGAATGTGTTTTTTTGTAGTTCACTGTATATTCTGCAATCAGATTGTCGTCTTCAATAATAGCTACCGAAGCCGGTAAACCTGAACTGTCCAGTGCCAATATTTTCATGTTTTTTCCTTTCCGTTATCACATTTCCCTAACCAATCTCTTCTTCAGTAATCCGCCTGAAATCAAAGCCTTTTTCCAGGTCTTTTTCAATCACTACTTTTTTATAGTGTTCCGGCAAGATATCCTCAATCATATCCGCCCATTCAATCAGGCAAACACCATCCCCATAAATCATATCGTTAAACCCGACCTCTTCCATTTCCTCAGAGTCCTCAATACGGTAAACATCAAAATGGTACAGTGGAAGCCTCCCGTCCCTGTACTCCTGTACAATGGTAAAGGTCGGACTGTTTACATTTTCTTCAATTCCCATCCCTTTAGCAAACCCTTGTGAGAACAATGTCTTTCCAACCCCTAGATTTCCGATTAGGCAAACGACATCTCCTGCTTGAGCATTTTTACCCATCTGCCTTGCACATTCAAAGGTATCCTGTGGACTTAAACTACTATACTCCATTATAATCTCCGTTCCGGCTAAACATTTATTCAGAGCTAATGCGCCCTTTTCCCTATTATTCTGCTCGACCAATACGCTTCTTAATCTGCCCTAAATAGCGTGTTCCCAAATCCTTTGTATATTGCACCATAAGCTGTACCACTGCTTCGCTGTCCTCTCCCAGTGCACTCTTCGGAAAAATAAATGCATGTATGTTACTGCTGTACACAAAATATTGGGATTTCGTCTCAACAATTTTCCTAATATTTTCCCATGGCAGCGTTTGATGCTCCTCTCCCTGCGAAACAGTAATTCCTTCAGCATTCACACAGTAATCCAATGGTTTCTGATAAGTTTTATTCCTCTTCACCTGATTTTTTGCCCGCTGGATTAAGGAAACAGGTTCAAAAACAATGAACCAGACCGCCACAAGCGTAAGCACTGTTTTATCTCTATCATTGAGCTCCCCAAAAGCAGTAATCAATATAAAAAGCGCAATCAGAGAGAGAGCCACTCCAATCAATCCCGAGAGTTTGTGATAATTGTGATATACCGTAAATTTTAAAAGCTCCTTCGGTGTCATCTGCACTGAAAATGAAATCTCATCTCTATTCATTACTATTCCCCTTTTCCAATCCTATCTATAAAATCATGGATAGCTGAATCCTCTTTCGTTCCAAATCTACACTCAGCACCTTAACCTCTACCACATCACCAACACTGACTACCTCTAATGGATGCTTAATAAACTTCTTATCGGTAATTTGAGAAATGTGCACCAGTCCATCCTGATGTACACCGATATCCACAAAAGCTCCAAAGTCAATAACGTTGCGAACGGTTCCCTTGAGCACCATCCCCTCCGTCAAATCCTTCATTTCCAGTACATCGGTACGAAGTACCGGTTTCGGCATTTCCTCTCTGGGATCTCTTGCCGGTTTTTCCAATTCCTTAATAATATCCTCCAGCGTAACCTCTCCTATTCCCAGCTCACCCGCCAGCTTAGTCCGATTTTTGGCAAGCAGAGAAAGACCGGTCAACCCCTGTCCGGTAATATCTTCCAAAGAATAACCCAGTTTCTTTAGCAGATTACCTGCCGCCTCATAGCTCTCCGGATGGACACTGGTAGCGTCAAGTGGATTATCACCATCTTGAATCCTCATAAAACCTGCACATTGTTCAAATGCCTTCGGTCCCAGCTTGGCTACCTTAAGAAGCTGTCTGCGATTTTTAAATCTTCCGTTTGCTTCTCGATATGTCACAATATTCTTAGCAATCGTTTTATTAATCCCGGATACATATTCCAGCAGGGACACCGATGCTGTGTTCAAATCAACTCCTACCCTGTTTACACAGTCTTCAACCACTCCGGACAGCGTATCCCCCAATTTTTTCTGATTCATATCATGCTGGTACTGTCCCACTCCAATGGATTTCGGGTCTATTTTAACCAGCTCTGCCAATGGGTCCTGAAGTCTTCTTGCAATAGATGCTGCACTCCTCTGCCCTACATCAAAATTCGGGAATTCCTCTGTCGCCAGCTTACTGGCAGAATATACGGAAGCACCGGCCTCATTGACTATCACATACTGCACCTTTTCTGGAATCTCCTTTAAGAGCTCCACGATCACCTGCTCTGACTCTCTGGAAGCAGTTCCATTTCCCACAGAAATCAAATCAATACCATATTTCTTAATCAGATTATGGACAATTTTCTTTGCCTCAGCAATCTTTTTTTGTGGCTCTGTAGGAAACACTACCACCGTGTCCAAAACCTTACCAGTAGCGTCTACCACAGCCAGCTTGCACCCGGTTCTGAATGCCGGGTCCCAGCCCAGCACCACATGTCCTGCAATAGGCGGCTGCATCAAAAGCTGAGTCAGGTTTTTGCCAAACACACTAATTGCTCCATCCTCTGCTTTGTCTGTCAAATCACTGCGAATCTCCCGTTCAATAGCTCCGGCTATCAACCGTTTGTAACTGTCCTCAACTGTATGCTTCAACAAGTCCGTAGTATTGGGATTGTCTCTGACAATAACCTTCTTTTGAAGATAAGTCAGAATCCGTTCCTCCGGTGCAGTGACCTTGACAGAAAGAAATTTCTCCTTTTCTCCGCGGTTAATTGCCAGCACGCGATAACCTGCAGCCTTGCGTATCGGCTCCTCAAAATCATAGTACATCTCATATACTGACTTTGCTTCAGCATCCTTAGCTGCCGTTACCAGCTTCCCCTCTTTCACTGTAATATCCCGAATATAGGTACGATACTCAGCCTCGTCAGATATATTCTCCGCAATAATGTCCAATGCACCAGCGATTGCCTCCTCCACCGTGGCAACTTCTTTCTCCTCCGAGAGATAAGCCTCCGCCTCCTGTTCAATTGGCTTATCCGTCATCTGCAAATATATAATATTGGCAAGCCCTTCCAAACCCTTCTCTCTTGCAATAGTCGCACGGGTTCTCTTTTTTTGCTTATATGGTCGGTACAAATCCTCCACCGCAACCAAAGTCATCGCATCCCGTATCTGTTTTTCCAGCTCCGGAGTCAATTTCCCCTGTTCCGTAATACTAGAAATCACGGTCTCCTTACGTTCCTCTAAATTTCGCAGATAATTGAGACGCTCATATAAATCACGCAGAACCTCATCATTCAAGGAACCAGTAGCCTCCTTACGGTAGCGGGCAATAAACGGTATGGTTGAGCCTTCGTCAATCAGCTTCACTGCTGCCTCTACCTGACCTGTCCTGATGCCCAATTCTTCTGCGATAACCTTTGTAATGTTCATGTTTTAAACCTCTATCTTTCTTATATATCTTTCCTTCTCTATGCAGATACACGCTTTTCTCCCCAAGTATATGCACCTATCCACCAAAGTCCTTAATCATTGTTAAAGCTCCAATCCTATCGTCTGCCCTTTTGCTTCAAACGCACGATAAGTCACTCCCACCATATCAAACATCATTTTAGAGGCAATCGTTGCCTCGGTATCCGAATATTTATCAGACAAATATACAATTTCCCTAATCCCGCTCTGGATAATGGCTTTTGCACACTCATTGCACGGAAACAATGTAGAATAACAGGTTGCTCCCTCCAGTGAATCTCCGCTATAATTAAGGATAGCATTAAGCTCCGCATGACAGACGAAAAAATATTTATTCTCCAGCGGTTTTCCCACTCTGCCCCATGGCATCCTGTCATCATCACAGCCAGAAGGCATACCGTTATATCCAACCGATAATATTTTGTTATTTGCGCCCACAATACAGGCTCCAACCCGTGTATTCGGGTCCTTGCTGCGCTCTGCCGACAGCAATGCAATCCCCATAAAATACTGGTCCCAGCTCAAGTAGTCTTCCCGTTTCATCCCGCGTACCTCCCACTTCCATATTCCTATCATTTTGTACAAACATATTGCAATATTACCCACAATCGACTGTGCTGCCACAACCGCATATATCTTATCATACCACAAAACAGTGGGATTCGTAAACAACTCCCGCCAAAAAACCGGAAAACACGAGTTCTCCCGCATTTCCCGGTTCCGTACCATTGACCCTCCTTGAATATCGAAAGAGCCATAAGGGTCTTTTCTCAAAACCTAGTTGTCACCCAGCCCAAATTTTTCATGTACGGCATTCATTGCCCGCTCTGTGTATTTTTCATCAATCAGTACAGACACACGAATCTCTGATGTAGAAATCATCTTAATATTAATCCCCTCATCATACAATGCCTCAAACATCTTCGCTGCAACACCCGCATTACTCATCATACCTGCACCTACAATGGAAACCTTTGCAACATTCTTTGCCACATCAATCTTCTCATATTCATGAAAATGCCGTTCAACAATCTCTACTGCCTCATCTGCATTGTCCACTGCAACGGTAAAGGAAATATCCTTTGTGCTGTCACGACCAACCGACTGCAAAATCATATCCACATTAATATTATGTCTTGCCAGGTGGTTAAACAACCGAAATGCCACACCCGGCTCATCCTTCAATCCTATCAAAGCAACTCTCGCTGCATCCTTATCTGCTGCTACTCCACTAACAAGCATTTTCTCCATCTTTGCATCCTCCTTAACAACGGTCCCCTCTGAAGTGTTCATACTGGAACGAACAACCAACTGCACACCCTGTTTCTTTGCCAATTCCACTGAGCGATTATGTAACACACCTGCTCCCAACGTCGCAAGCTCCAGCATCTCATCATACGTAATCTGGTCAAGCTTTCTTGCATGTTTAACCATACGCGGGTCGGCAGTATATACACCGTCCACATCTGTATAGATTTCACAGGCATCCGCATTCAATGCTGCCGCCAATGCAACAGCTGTTGTATCAGAACCGCCTCTTCCTAAAGTTGTATAGTCATCATATTTATTAATCCCTTGAAAACCTGTCACAATGACAATCTTTCGCTGATCCAGCTCGTGACGAATCCTTTCGCTGTCAATCCTTTTCAATCTTGCATTACCATATACAGAGGTCGTATGCATCGCCACCTGAAAAGCATTTAACGAAACGGCAGGAACCCTCAGATTATTCATCACCATTCCCATCAATGCAACAGACATCTGTTCACCAATGGTATAGAGCATATCCATCTCCCGCTTCGGCGGGTCCGGATTCATATCCTTTGCCATATCAATCAGTTCATCGGTGTATTTTCCCATTGCAGATAATACAACCACTACATCATTGCCTTTTTTGTAATCCTCAATACATCTGTTTGCAACATTATACATTCTCTCTTTATTTGCAACAGACGTACCACCGAATTTCTTTACAATTAACATTTGTTCTGTTTCCTCCTACTTGTTAAAGCTGCCTAGCCTAATTTACTACTTTTCCGGCAAACGGTCAATCACTTTCTTCCCGCGAGCAATAGATACTGCCTAAAAATTTGTGCGAATCACACTACATACGTTGTCAAATCCGGCAATCTTTTCTGCGAAATCACCCTCCCGCATACTTTTGGTCGTAAATGCAAATTCACCCTCTATTCCCGGTGTCTTTACATACAGCACATCACCAAAGGCTTCCCGAACGGCAAACATCAGGCTCTCATCCAGTCCCTCATTGACATCCTTTATGCGGACAAAGAAATTACTCTCAAAATCTTCAAAAGCTCCCAAACTGGTCTTTGTATCTTCCCAGATAGTCATAATATTAGTTCCCATATGCTTCACTGCATCCACCACATCAGAAACCACTGCACTGGCAGTTGGAAGCTTACCTGCTCCCCGACCATAAAACATCACATCATCTAATACATTTCCATGTACAAAAATACCGTTAAACACGCCGTTTACACCAGCCAGAGGATGATCCTGCTTAATCATCACCGGTGCCACCATCGAATAAAATTTATTATCAATCTTCCTGCTTGTTCCCAACAGCTTAATGGAGGCATTCATTGCTTCCGCATACTTAAAGTCCTCTGTAGTGAGCTTGGTAATCCCTTCTGTATGGATATCCTCATAATCCACCTGTTTGCCCGTTACTAACGAGGTCAAAATCGCAATCTTACGGCAGGCATCATATCCTTCCACATCTGCCTCCGGATTGCGTTCGGCATATCCCTTATCTTGGGCATCCTTTAACACAACATCAAAATCTGCCCCTTTCTCCGACATCTCCGTTAAAATATAGTTAGTGGTACCGTTTAAAATCCCTGTGATTTCGGTAATTTCATCCGCAGTCAGGGAACTATTCAACGGACGGATAATTGGAATACCTCCACCTACCGATGCCTCAAACAAATAGTTGACCTTCTTCTCCTTAGCAATAGCTAAAAGCTCTGCGCCATGCTTTGCCACCAGCTCCTTATTCGAGGTACATACGCTCTTTCCTGCCTGCAGCGCCTTCTTGGAAAATTCATACGCCGGATCTATTCCACCCATTACTTCCACTACAATATCAACTGTTTTATCGGTCAGAATCGTATCATAATCGTGCACAAGAATCTCCTGCACTGGGTCACCCTCAAAGTCTCTCAAATCCAAAACATACTTGACACAAATGTCCTTTCCCGCTCTCTTTGCAATACTATTGCGGTTCGTATTAATCACCTCAACCACACCGGAACCAACCGTACCATAACCTAACACTGCAATATTCACCATACTACCTCTTTTGTCCTCCTATAGAATATTTATTCGTTCCATCATTCCTTTTAAAACGTTACTTCCGTCACGTTTTCACCTTCGAAAACGAATTCCCATCACATTTCTATAACCATTTTGTTATACCAACAGAAAATGCTACTGATTCTCCTCCATCATCTGGTTAATCCGCATCTTCATTTCTCCAGACAAAACCTCATCTGCACTAATGGCAATAACAATATTCTCGCCTATGTGAAGAACCTCCTCCATAAAAGTGGTTTCTTCATTAGACGCAATACTCGGCATCCGGTTAATTCTATTGGGTTCCATTTCCTCAATTCCCACAACACAATCCACCTCATATGCCAGAACCATATCATCACTCTGTGTAATCAACAGACTCTTTTCCGAATTATCAATTCTGCTGTCCATCCCAAACCGTTCCCGCAGGCTGTATACTGGAACCACATCCCCCCGTAGGTTGATGATCCCCTTTACTCCTTCAGGAGCATTTGGGATTGGCGTAATATGGTAATCCTGTACCATACCGTTAACATACAACAGATTCATCCCATATCTCTGGTCTCCTAATTGAAATATAACGTACTTAAATTCCTCCATTCATCTACTCCTTATTCAGACTTATCCATTTTAAATAAGCATTCATAAATGGCTCAATATTTCCGTCTAAAACACCGTTTACATTGCTTATCTCCGCTGCCGTTCGATGATCCTTCACCATTGTATATGGCTGCATTACATAGGAACGAATCTGGGAACCAAATCCATTCTCCGAAATATCACCGCGTATATCGTCCAGCTTCTCCTGATTCTCCTGCTGTTTCAAAACATAAAGCTTTGATGCCAGCATTTTCATTGCCTTTTCCTTATTCTGATGCTGGGAACGTTCATTCTGGCACTGCACCACGATTCCTGTCGGCAAATGTGTAATACGAATCGCAGAAGACGTTTTATTGATATGCTGACCACCGGCACCACTTGAACGGTATGTGTCAATGCGCAAATCATCATCCCGGATATCAACGGAAATATCTTCATCTATATCCGGCATAACATCACAGGACGAAAATGAAGTCTGCCGCTTGCCCGCTGCATTAAAGGGAGAGATCCGTACCAAACGGTGAACCCCCTTTTCGGATTTAAGATATCCATAAGCGTTATCCCCATTAATCTGGATAGTTACCGATTTGACCCCTGCCTCATCTCCTTCTAAATAATCAAGAATCTGCGTTTCAAACCCTTTTTTCTCTGCCCATCTTGTATACATCCGCATAAGCATTCCTGTCCAGTCACAGCTCTCCGTTCCGCCGCTTCCGGCATGAAGGGTGACAATGGCATTATCCTTATCAAATTCCCCTGACAGCAAAGTCTGAATTCTCAATGTTTCAAAATGCTCTTTAAAGTTTTCCATCAACTCGCCAATCTCCGGGAGGAGCGAAGCGTCATTCTCCTCATCCGCCATTTCAATCAGCACCCCTATTTCCTCATATTCATCGGATACTGTATCAAATGCCGCCAGCGTATTTTTCAGACTCGTGACTGTCTTCATCACCTCATTGGAATGCTCTACATCATTCCAAAAATCAGGGTTCTCCATATCTGCCTCTAACTCCGCTACCTTATCCTTCTTGACAGGGATGTCAAAGTGAATCCCTCACTTCCTGTAATGGAGTTTCGTATTGCGATAATTCAAACTTAAATGCATCCGTCTCGACCACAGAATCACCTCTTTCCTCATTCAGACAGCAAGCATGCCATGATATTATATGCCCTCACATCACATGCCTCTCTATTGCTTAACCTCTTGCACCAACTATTAGTAATACAGTCTGTCAGGCATTTTTGCCACAGCACTGCTTATATTTTAAACCGGAACCACACGGACACGGGTCATTTCTTCCCACCTTACTGCTCTTACGCTTAACCGGTGTCCTCACCGAGGTATCATCCTTATTGGTTCCCGTTACCTTTGCCACTTCTTCACGTTCTACCTTCTGCTCTACCCGGATATGGAGCATAGCCTTAACTGTATCCTGTCTGATTGCCGCTTCCATCTCCTCAAACATATCAAAGCCGGCAAACTTATATTCCACTAGTGGGTCTCGCTGACCATATGCCCGCAGTCCAATACTCTGGCGCATCTGATCCATATCATCAATGTGATCCATCCATTTGCGATCAATGACCTTTAACAGAATCACTCGTTCTGCCTCACGAATCATCTCTGCCTCCGGGAACTCTGTTTCCTTCTCCTCATAAAGCTTGTTTGCCGCTTCTTTTATTCTCTGGATTAAATCCTTCTTTTGGATTTGCTTTTTATCCTCTTCAGAAAGTATAACCTTATCAACAGGAATTATATCCAAAAGCTCCTGATTTAAAGACTTCATGTCCCACTCCGACGGCTCCAAATCTTCCAAAATATTACGATTGACAATCTCTTCAACGGTATCATTAATCATTTTAAAGATAACATCACGCATATTTTCGCCTTCCAATACCCGGCGGCGTTCTTTATAAATAACCTCTCTCTGTTCGTTCATCACCTCGTCATAATCCAACAGGTTCTTACGAATTCCAAAGTTATTATTCTCTATTTTCTTCTGTGCCTTTTCAATAAAGTTAGTGATCGTCTTATGGCGGATTTCTTCTCCTTCAGGAATATTCAGCGCACTATACATATTCATCACTCGCTCGGAACCAAAAAGCCGCATTAAATCATCCTCAAGAGACAGGTAAAACTTAGACTGTCCCGGGTCTCCCTGACGCCCTGAACGCCCCCGGAGCTGATTGTCAATTCGTCTGGACTCATGGCGCTCTGTACCGATAATCCGCAGACCACCCAATTCCTTGACTCCCTCTCCGAGCTTGATATCTGTACCACGTCCGGCCATATTGGTCGCAATCGTAACGGCATTCATCTGTCCTGCCTGTGCAACAATCTCCGCCTCCATCTCGTGAAATTTGGCGTTCAATACCTTATGGGGAATATGCTTCTTCGTCAACAGGCGGCTGACTTCCTCCGAAGATTCGATAGTGATTGTACCAACCAGTACAGGCTGTCCCCGATCATAACAGTCACGGATATCCTCGACAATTGCATTTAATTTTTCCTTCTTCGTACAAAATACGGAATCATCCTCGTCTACCCTGACAACCGGAAGATTTGTCGGGACCTCTACAACATCCATTCCGTATATCTCACGGAATTCATTTTCCTCTGTAAGCGCAGTACCGGTCATACCAGCCTTCTTTCTATATTTGTTAAAGAAATTCTGGAAGGTAATGGTAGCCAGAGTTTTACTCTCCCGCCGCACCTTAACATTTTCTTTTGCCTCAATAGCCTGATGAAGTCCGTCAGAAAAACGTCTTCCCGGCATCACACGCCCGGTAAACTCATCTACAATTAAAACCTCATTATCCTTTACAATATAATCCTTATCTTTAAACATGAGATTATGTGCACGGAGTGCCAAGATAATATTGTGCTGAATCTCTAAATTATCGGAATCTGCCAGATTCTCGATATGGAAAAAGGACTCCACCTCTTTGACACCCTGTGCAGTGAGCATTACCTGTTTATCCTTTTCATTTACAAGAAAATCTCCGTCCTCCTCGACATCAACACCCATTATGGCATCCATTTTCGAGAGTTCTCCATCACCCTGACCCCGTTTCATTCTGCGGGCAAGCAGATCACACATTCTATAGAGCTCCGTAGACTTCCCGCTCTGCCCGGATATGATCAGCGGCGTTCTTGCCTCGTCAATCAGCACAGAGTCCACCTCGTCAACAATAGCAAAGTGCAACTCCCTCTGCACAAGCTGCTCCTTATAAATGACCATGTTATCTCTTAGATAATCAAATCCCAGCTCATTATTAGTCACATAAGTGATATCACAGTTATATGCCGCACGCCTTTCTTCATTATTATAGCTGTTCAGGATCACACCAACCTCAAGACCCAAAAATTCATGAATCTGTCCCATCCACTCCGCATCACGTTTTGCAAGATAATCATTAACGGTAACAATATGCACACCTTTTCCCTCAAGAGCATTCAGATATGCCGGAAGAGTGGATACCAGCGTCTTACCTTCACCGGTTCTCATCTCAGGAATTCGCCCCTGATGCAGCAAAATACCACCCATAAGCTGTACCCTGTAGTGCTTCATGCCGAGAGTCCTCACCGCAGCCTCTCTCACAACAGCAAATGCCTCCACCAAAAGGTCATCAAGCGTTTCTCCCTCCGCCAGACGTTTTTTAAACTCAACCGTCTTTGCTTTCAACTCGTCATCACTCAATGCCTGCATTGGTTTCTCTAATGCCTCTATCTTATCCACTAACGGCGTGATACGCTTAATTTCTTTTTCACTATGTGTTCCAAATATTCTGTCGAAAATACTCATTTTAACACTCCTCGAATCCATAAAGATAATCATACGGATTACATTCTAACATTATTTTTTTCAAAAGTAAAGGGTTGTCCCACCGATATCTTCTCTCCGCACAAGCAGACCCAGTATAAAAAGCCCGCAGTTCAGAGAAATATATCGGCATCCGACAACCCCTGTCAATCAAATATTATCGCTATCCTATTCCTTACCGGAATCCGAAGAGCTTGTTCCACTTAGCAAACTCTATTCCCCTGAATATCAGCATTCCGGTTCAATCAAACCATAGGTATTACCCTTTCTCTTATAAACCACATTCACCTCATCAGTTTCGGAATTGCGGAACACAAAAAAATTATGACCCAGCAAATCCATTTGTACACATGCTTCCTCGGGATCCATCGGTTTCACCGCAAATCTCTTAGTCCGGATAATATTAATCTCATCATCATCCGGTATATCATCCTCAATAAAGGATTTCTGGAAAAAGGCTGCGCTCTGTGCCTGATCCACCAGTTTTTTCTTATGTCTTGAAATCTGGCGTTCAATCACTTCCGTAACCAAATCAATAGATACATACATATCATCACTAACCTGTTCTGCACGAATTATATTTCCTTTAATCGGAATCGTTACCTCCATCTTCTGCCGGTCTTTTTCTACTGAAAATGTAACCTGTACCTCTGTATCTTCATTAAAATATTTCTCCAGTCTGTCCAATTTGTCATAGACTGCTGATTTCAACCCCTCTGTTACCTCAATGTTCTTGCCGCTAATTATGTACTTCATAATCTGTCAACTCCTTCTCTGTCTTAATTCCAGCCAACCTTTGTCCCCATCTCCCACGAAAGGGTTAATATCACAGTGCTTGTCCTGTACCTTCCGTATCAATCAGCTGTATTCTCATTATACCATATATTGTATTTTTTTCAATACAATCAAAATCAAAAGTTTTAGATTTTTCCGCCAATCACCACAAAAATGTCTGTCAATTCATGCATTATTTTCAACTTTTTTTGACATCTAGCTTGTCAATCCTTTTTGAAAATTTGTTTTTTTTCGGCATTTTTTACAGAACATAATTTCGATTTTAGGTTCCTTTTTCGGTGATAAAAATTACTTTTTTTTGTGGATAATGTGGATAACTTCGTGTATAAGTCCATTATTCAAGGTTTTTTTCTAACTTTTTTCGTTTAAAACTAGCTTTCATAATCACTTTACATAATATTATCCACATTTCAAAGTGGAAAATGTGGATTATTTTTGTGCATTTTTCCAAAACCGTTTTTTCAAATTCCAAATCAAATGTAAAAACAATTTAAAAATTGTGCGTCAACTCAAAATATAGTATCTTCCCGTGATATGCGTGACCGTATAACCACAAAGACAATAACCATTGCCAAAATAAATATTACCGTAAAGATTTCTGTGCTTTTATCCGGCATATCATAAGAAACAATTGCCATATCCCTGTCATAATCATACTTTCCCTCTCTTGTATGTTGATAAAAATCCACATCACTTTTGAGAAAAAAAGTATACGCCGGCGGTTTCCTTCCTCCTTTATCATCCCATGTCACATCCATGTTATACCATTTACCCTCTACATTTACCACATTCCATGCGTGGTCAGGGTCCGTTTCAAAATCTTTAGCAGAGCCATTGACAATCCTTACCGGAATACCCATATCTGACAGCAAAAAAAAGGCGGCCATGCAGTATCCCTCACAGACCATACTGCCAGTCAGATATCCCTCATAGTCCAGATGGTTATTCAGACTGTGATCATACTCAAAATTCTTAATCAGATAGTCATGCACAGACTTTACGCTTTTGTAATCCGTTTCCTTCTTAAGCGTGCCAGCCAGCTCATGCATATAGGCAAAATACTCATCCAGCTCATCCTTGGTATAGTCATACTGAACCTGTACCTCTATCTGAAAGTTATAATCCTCTACAAAGTCTCCATGTCCATACTCAAATGTCAGTCGTCTATCCCGTACATATTTGCATAAATAGCTTCCACTGTCTAATGGATTCTCTGTATTATAGTGATAAAAATATCCCTCTATAACCTCTTCCATATCAGAGCCTACAGCTCCCTGATACATATTATAACGCACAGCAGTCCTGTGTTCTTTTATTTGCTTGCTGATACCCCTATATAATTCCTCTCTGTTGGAAACAATAACCACATCATCGTTGCCGCTCACGCTGTCTCCATACGCACCGACAGGAATACAAACCACAAACCACAGACACACGATACCGATAATTGTCATGTACAAGCCCTTTTTCACCTTATTCCCTCCGTATTTGTAACCAATTTTGCTCTGCAAAATTGATTACCTGCTTGCCCGCCATCACTTTTTGTAACCAATTGCGAAGCAATTGATTACCTACTCACGTGCCATCACGAAGTGAT
>CAMWYM010000063.1 GCA_947178475.1 uncultured Clostridium sp.
CTATAGGAGTCAGTATCAAGCAATGCAAACAGATATCGTATATCTTTAATAATATTTACAGAAAGAAGGTACAGTTATGGATGGATACAACGGACAAAACGGTTATGATGGACAAAATGACTTTGAGTCCAATA
Organism: uncultured Clostridium sp.; assembly: GCA_947178475.1. GTDB lineage: Bacteria > Bacillota > Clostridia > Lachnospirales > Lachnospiraceae > CAG-590. The sequence goes on from CAMWYM010000063.1 coordinate 135, forward strand.
ACGGAGCCTCCGGTTACAGCTCTTTAAACCAAAGCCTGTTTCCCGAAGGAACCGGAAACAACTATCAAGGACAGGGCGTTTCTCCTGATATACCGGAATATTCAATTCTTGAAGATTATGACCAACCATCTCCGGAAGAGATCGAATACGAAAAACAGCGCAGAGCAGCCGCCCGCAGAAGAAAGCTTGCTGCCAGGGAAGCACGCCGCAAAAAACGCCGCAGACAGGCTATTATCCGATGCAGCTTGCTTTTAGCCGCAGTTATTCTGGTTTTTACCGGAATCATTAAGATGATAACCGGCATTGCTGGTGCTTTGCACAAGGACAAGAAACCCAAAAAGACAACAGAGCAAATGAAGGCCCCCTCAACAGAACAGCCGAGCACAGAAGCACCGGCTCCGGAGATTGACAACGCAATTCTGGCAAAGGATTTACCAGCGGATCGCGATGCTGCAATTGCCAGCCTCACCGCTTTAGCTTCCACGGATCCGGAGTTGCAAACCGTCTTAGATAATGTAGCCGTTTACCCTGACGATATATTGAAACATCTGGCAGCAAACTATGAGATGAAGCAGTTTGTCATTAACTATCCAGCCAAAATCAGTGTGGTATTTAACGGTGACTTTAGTGTGGACTTCTCCTCCGATACCGTTCCCTTATTCATACAATATGATGAACAATGGGGATATGCCGATTACGGCAAGGACGTTATTGCGCTCCGTGGAGCGGGACCAACCTGCCTTTCCATGGCATACACTTTTTTAAAGCAGGACGGGAGCATGAATCCCATCAAAGTTGCAGACTACGCAACAGAGCAGGGATTTTTAGATGAGCACAGTGAAACGGCATGGACATTGATGACCACCGGCGCCATCGGTCTCGGTCTGGGAACAGAGGAAATGACCGTAAATGAAAGTAATATAATCAGTGCTCTGGAAAATAACAAGCTGGTTATCTGTGCCATGTCTCCGGGAGACTTTACCCGAAGCTCACACTTTATTCTGATTAGAGAATACAAGGATAACCTGTTCTATATTAACGACCCTGCCAGCGAGGCCCGCAGTCAGGTTGGCTGGAACTACGCACGCCTGGAATCACAAATCGCAAACATGTGGGCAATCAGTGCACAGGGCAGCAGCGACTCCGGTACCACCCAGCCAAATGGCAATCAGGACGACAGCACAAGTCCGGATAATTCCCAAGGCGGCAGTACAAGTTCAGGTGATGCACAGAGTAACAATACCGGTACCGCTGATTCCCAGAGCAATGATACCGGTGCAAACGATTCTCAGAGTACCAATAATAATTAATACAATGGCGGCAACTATTTGCTGCAGAAAATCAGATTGACAAAATCAAATGCCCTTCCCATACACATCATATGCGTATGGGAAGGGCATTTTCATTTCCTTACGGAAAGAGATTATTCTTTCTTCTCCTCTTCCTCGCCGGCAGCTTTAAGCTTATCACCAGTGATCTCCTCAAAAATTTTCATAAATTCCTTACCGGTAATGGTTTCCTTCTCTATTAAATACTTTGCAAGAGCATCCAGTACCTCTTCATTTTCTTCTAACAGCTTATATGCTTTCTCATAAGACCTTTTCATGATTGACTGAACTTCTCTGTCCACCTCTGTAGCCGTTTCCTCTGAACAATTCATCACTGCGCTTCCATCCAGATAACGGTTCTGAACAGATTCCAGTCCCACCATGCCGAATTTATCCGACATACCCAGCATGGTAACCATACTTCTGGCCTTCTTTGTGGCATCTCCAATATCTCCGTATGCACCATCGGTAATGGAATCAAACTTCAGTGCTTCTGCCGCACGTCCTGCACAGTAGGTCACCAAATCAGCCTCCATCTCCGCCTTGGTATTCAAATATTTTTCCTCCTCCGGCACCTGCCATACATAGCCCAGAGACCCCATGGTTCTCGGTATAATGGTAATTTTCTGCACCGGCTCCGTATGCTTTTGCAATGCAGTACAAAGGGCATGACCAGTCTCATGGTAGGCTACAATTTCCTTTTCCTTCTTGCTGAGAATACGGTCCTTCTTAGCTTTTCCGGCAAATACCACCTCAACAGATTCAAACAGATCTGCCTGTGACACAAACTCTCTTCCTGATTTCACTGCTGCTAATGCCGCCTCATTGATAATATTGGCAAGATCTGCTCCCACAGCTCCGGAGGTTGCCAGTGCAAGCTCCTTGAAATCCACTGTCTCATCCATTTTGACATCCTTTGCATGAACCTTTAACGTCTCTATCCGTCCCTTTAAATCCGGCTTCTCCACAATCACACGGCGGTCAAAACGTCCCGGACGCAGCAATGCCTTATCCAATATCTCCGGACGGTTGGTTGCTGCTAAAATAACTATACCCTTTGAGGTATCAAATCCATCCATCTCCGAGAGCAGCTGGTTTAATGTCTGTTCTCTCTCTGAATCTCCACCACCATATCTGCTGTCACGGCTTCTTCCAATGGCATCAATCTCATCGATAAAGATAATACACGGTGCCACAGAGGTTGCCTGCTTAAATAAATCTCTGACACGGGAAGCTCCTACACCCACATACAGCTCTACAAAATCAGAACCGGAAAGGGAGAAAAACGGTACATTAGCCTCTCCCGCCACCGCCTTCGCCAGCAGAGTCTTACCTGTTCCGGGAGGGCCCACCAGCAGTGCTCCCTTAGGAAGCTTTGCCCCAATGGCCAGATATCGTTTTGGATTATGCAGGAAGTCCACCATTTCCTTAAGAGATTCCTTGGATTCCTCCTGCCCCGCCACATCTGCAAAGGTTACTCCCGTTTCCTTTTCCATATACATCTTAGCATTGCTCTTTCCAACGCCCATCATACCGCCGCCTTTGCTCATCGAGCGCATAAACAGCCATATAATCAGATAAAATACGCCAAACATTATCACCCAGGACAATGCATTCCAAATCATTGCAGAACCGCTCTCGTCTACTGCCTTATAATCCAGCTCTCCATTCTTCTTGGCAGCCTCCAGACGGTCAACCAGATTGATATCCGAAATCCTTGTTGCATAATAAATTCTGGAAGCATCTGATTTCTTTTCCTTCTTAGGTATCACCTCCACCGTGGAGCTGTAAATCTTGACATCCTCCACCTCACCCTTATCCAGCATGGTCAGAAATTCACTATAGGAAATTTCCTCCTTCTGACTGGTCTGATACCGGGTATAAACATAGAAAAACAACAGCGTCAGTCCCACAGAAACAATCAGCATAAACATAAAGCTGCGATTTGGAGACTTCTTATTGTTGTTATTCTGATTACTGTCGTTGTTTTGATTTCTATTTTCTTCCAACTTTTTATCCTCCTAAGTTTTCATGTTTTCACAGCATATATAATAATATGTCATTATCATAAGGGAACCCTCTCCTTTTATTCGGATATGGTCTGCTGTGCACATGCGTATATTATAAAAGCAAAAAACAAAATAAGCAATTATATTTTAATGTAGATTTTGTGAAGTAATATATTCCCTGAACCAGCAAAAATCTACATTTTATTACCGCAAAATTCCATTTTATCAATTGACTAACATATGCATTTCATATAAAATGTTTTTTATGTATCTTTAATGATAAAAAACAAATTTATATCAAACACTATACACCATTAAAATATACGGAGGAAAATATATGGCAGTCAAATATGTATTTGTTACGGGCGGTGTTGTTTCTGGACTGGGAAAGGGAATCACTGCTGCTTCATTAGGAAGACTTTTAAAGGCACGGGGCTACAAGGTAACCTGTCAGAAGTTCGACCCCTATATCAATATTGATCCGGGTACAATGAACCCAATCCAGCACGGGGAGGTATTTGTAACCGACGACGGTGCAGAGACTGACTTGGATTTAGGTCACTATGAACGTTTTATCGATGAAAACTTAAACAAAAAATCAAATGTCACCACCGGCAAGGTATACTGGAGTATTCTGCAAAAGGAACGCCGGGGAGATTTTGGCGGGCATACGGTACAGGTTATTCCCCACATTACCAATGAAATTCAGAGCCGTTTTTACCGCAATCTGGATTCCAAGGAAACAGAATTTGCCATCATTGAGGTAGGAGGAACGGTAGGAGATATTGAGAGTCAGCCATTTTTAGAGGCAATCCGGCAGTTCCAGCACACTGTCGGACACGAAAACTGTATTATGATTCATGTCACTCTGATCCCGTATCTGAGAGCTTCCGGAGAAATGAAGACAAAGCCGACTCAGGCCAGTGTAAAAAATCTTCAATCTCTGGGAATCCAGCCGGATATTTTAGTATGCCGGTCTGATTATCCATTAGAAGCGGGCATGAAGGACAAGATTGCTCTGTTTTGTAATGTCCCCAGCGACAATGTTATACAAAATCTGGACGTGGAGGTACTATACGAGGCTCCTCTTGCCATGGAAAAGGAAAAACTGGCCAATGTTGTGTGCAAATGCCTGAACGTGGACTGCCCGGAGCCCGATTTGGAAGAATGGGCAGCCATGATTGAACGTTGGAAAAATCCGGTCAAAAAGGTAAAAATAGCACTGGTAGGCAAATATGTATCTCTGCATGATGCCTATATCTCGGTTGTGGAAGCATTGAAGCACAGTTCTTTTGCCTGCAATTCCGATTTGGATATTATGTGGATGGACTCCGAGCTGTTAAATGACAACAATGTGGCAGAGGAATTAAAGAATGCCGACGGTATCATTGTTCCCGGCGGATTCGGAGACCGCGGAATCGAGGGAATGATTAGTGCTATTCGATATGCCCGTGAAAATAAAATCCCTTATCTGGGACTGTGTCTGGGTATGCAGCTTACCATTGTAGAATTTGCCAGAAATGTATTGGGATATCACGATGCCAACTCCAGCGAATTCAATCCCAGCAGTGTACATCAGGTCATCCACATTATGCCGGACCAGGACGGTGTCACTGACTTGGGTGGAACCCTCCGGCTTGGTGCCTATCCCTGCGTGTTGAAGGAAGATTCCAAATCCTTTAAATTATATGGCAAGCGGGAAATTACGGAACGCCATCGCCACCGCTATGAAGTAAACAACGACTACCGCAAAGCACTATTGGCAGCCGGTATGGAATTAGTCGGTCAGTCTCCGGACGGTCATATTGTAGAAATGATTGAGATTCCGGAACACCCCTGGTTTGTTGGAACCCAGGCCCATCCGGAATTCAAATCCCGGCCAAACAAACCACATCCGCTATTTAAGGGCTTTATAACGGCAGCATTAGAGCATCAGGAAAACCGATAATAGAATATATAATAATTTAGAAAAAGAGGAATCTACAAAGATTCCTCTTTTTATTCTCTTCTATTTTCTAATATTCGTGAAATTCCATAGGAATAGACATTCTTCGACATTTGGGAAATCACTCCTGCGTTCTCCACCTTGCCCCGAATATTTTGCCTGAAACTACAGGTTAAGCTGTCGCACTGTTCACAGCTATGGCATCCACTCTCATCCTTATCCAATTTGTACTCTGCAGTAAACAGAACACTTTTTAGCGGATGCAGCATTCCCTTTCTCCATGAAATACCGCCAGCATCCATCACTGCCTGAAAAACACTACTGTCCTGATCATCTGCCGTAGTACTCTCCTGCTCCGATACTTCCAGGGAATCCATATTCAAAAAATGATAGGTCCCCAGCCATTTTCCCGTCTCTGCATAAACTTTTTCATTCAACCTTTCATATGCCTTTGAAAGCAACTCCATACCAAAACATTCCAGACAGTATGACAGCAAAAGATTTCCGGCCTCCTCCGCCATACTGATTAATATATCATATTGCTCTCCCAGCGTAGCAGCACATATCACCCGCTGCTCCTTATAGCAGATTGCCGAGGTTACACGGATAATTTCTCCTGCAAATACTGCCACTGCTCCTACCAGACTGGTATCCTTTTCATCAAAATGATAGCGCTTAATAAAATTTTTAACCAGATTATCATCTGCAGAAATTGAAAATTTATAGGTCCTAATATCCACCGGAATTATCCTTTCTCTGGTAAATTAATATAGATCATTGTCTGACAAATGTATATTTTTAAGAAAACTCTGTATAATAATTTTCATATCATTATGCAAATACAGGAGGTTACTTTTATGGAATATCTCACCGTCGCCTATCAGGCGCTCTTTTCTGCCATTGCTTTGCTCATTTTAACAAAGCTCATGGGTTACCGTCAAGTATCCCAGTTTAGTATGTTCGACTATGTCAATAGTATCACCATCGGATCCATCGCTGCAGAAATGGCAATCGATTTGGACGGAAATTACTTAAAGCCCCTGGTGGCTATGGTTGTCTATGCTGCCTTTGTCCTGCTGCTGTCAAAATGCTCCCAAAAGTCCATTACTCTTCGTCGGCTGATCAACGGCAAGGCAATTGTCCTTTATCAAAATGATGAGCTGTATAATGAAAATCTGAAAAAAGCAAAAATGGATGTAGATGAGTTTCTGGTAGAATGCCGTATAAACGGATATTTTGACCTGTCCCAGATTGACAGTGCTATTTTGGAGCCTAACGGCAAAATCAGCTTTCTTCCTGTAACGGATGAGCGTCCTGCCACTCCAAAGGACCTTGGCATTGCCCCCTCCCAGGAGGAAATGTTTGCCAATGTCATTGTGGATGGAAAGGTTCTCGAATATAACCTAAAGCACGTGGGCAGAGATATGAACTGGCTGAACCAGCAGCTGGATGGTCAGAACGTCAAAAAGATTGAGGATGTATTTCTGGCTATCTGTGATAAACAGGGTAATTTCCATGTATATCCAAAAATCAATCACGTGGTGGACAGAGATATCTTGGGATAATCAACTTCAACTGTCTTCTGTTTCCTGTTGGTTATCGGAAGGATTATTCTCTTCCGCTTCCTGCTGGTTTTCAGAAGGCTTATTCTCTTCTGCGTCCTGCTGGTTATCAGAAGACTTATCCTCTTCCATTTCCGCTGCCAATCTCGCTGCCTCAAGCTTTGCATCTGCATAGCTGTTTTCTACATCCGTATCCGTTTCATGGGTCCAGACCTCCCCTTCCTGAGGTCTCCCGTCTTCCAGATAGGGTTGAAATGCCGCCCGAAACAGGATAGACTGTATGAATGCCAGCACAGAGAATGCCAGTGCGATCAGCATTGCCTTCATCACCAGATATTCATATACGCAATATGCCATAATCCCAAAAAGACACCATAGAATAATCGTTTTGGGCAGATGTGCACAGGACATAACAAATGCATTTCTGAAGGTAACCACAATCTTATTATCAAACTTTGCCTGCAACGGCCAAACAAAAGTAAATATCATCAAATATACAATTACCGCAATGGCGCAAACCACCAATATCACCTGAAATACCGTACTTCCACTGCTCTGCCATTGAACAAAGGCAAACCACAAATCCGTGCCCAGCACCACACCCGCCAGCAGCATGATCACCCAGATAATGGTGGACTGTTTAAAATTCTCCTTAAAGCTTTTGACATATTTGCTGAGAATGTGGGCATTCTGCGTATCCCAATCTGTAATGCATACATAGTAAAGAGCCGTCAATGCAGCACCAATTGTTACAACCGGAATACAGCTGACAATAAAAATAACATTTAAAACCACCAAATCCACCAAGCGGCTTAAAAATTTCAAAATCGGGTTGTCTAAATCAAACAGTGACGAAAACATGTGGTATCTCCTTTTTCCTTATCGATATTCTGATACAATAAGATAGTAAATTACCGGTTCTATTTGAAACAGCCGGATACTCCTCCTACAATGTACTATTAAAAATAATAGCCTACCTTTTTACATTATTCAAGTGAAAAAACAGTGAATACTGCAAAAAGCTTCTGTCATTCTAATAAAACACCCATACCGCCCGTATCTGTGGCAGTAAAACATCTATGTCCCAATGTTTCTCACTGTTATTCCTGCTGTTAGGATCTTTCACGATCACCCTTCCGTCCCCGTCCAGACCAGACAAGATAATAAAATGTCCAGTATAGGTAAAATCCCCGGGATACATTGAACAGACCAGCGGATGCTCCACACCCAGATGTTCTGTAATAAAGGTTTCGCTTACGCTCCCCTGCTCAGAGGTAAGTCCAAGCTTTCTTGCCCCGGTTGTCATAAGCTCCCATGACGTTCCCTCTCCCGGTACATAATATCCCTGTTCCTCAGCAAACCTGGCCACCTCATAAGGATTCCACACCGTATCTCCAAGCAAACCGCAAACCAGCATGGAGATACAGGTTGGACCACAGCCGGTTACCGCCAAAAAATTATTTCCATAGGTTTTGTATCCCCATCTCTCGTCCCATTGAATCAGCAAAGGGATTTCCCCCATCGAAACCTCCTTCGACAAGTCCATAGAATATTTCTTGTTCTTTTTCCTGGGATAATCCTTTACAAATTCAGCTGCCTCCGGGTATTTATTGGCGAATTCCTGCAGGCTTTCCGGTATTTCCTGCCTCTTATCTGTCACATCGTTTTGAAACAATGGCAGAGTCTCCAAAAACAAATTATTATCCTGGCAGTATAATACAATACCGCTTATAACTGCGGCACTCAGATAAATCCGTCCAAGAAGCTTCCATTTCCTGATCAGTCTCCGGTCTTTGCCTGAATTGTCAGGAAATGCTTTCTTTTTTCGCAAAAGATTCATATATCTGCTGGAAAACAGAAGAAATAGTATCGTCAAACAAGCCGGAATTACCTCATCCTCTGACAAAATACCAAAAACTCCTCCAAGCACAACAATTCCACCTGTCAGCAAAAAATAGAAAATAAGACGAAGCAGACCTTGTATTCCTTTTGCTAATGCCATACTGCGCACTCCCCTTCCTTTCTACTCCTCCTTTTTCCAAATCAGGTGTGATTTCTGCTTCATCTCCTCCACATGTGCAGCCGCCGTTTCCGCATCCTCACTGAACAACAATAAATGCTGGTATTGCTCCGAAAGATAATATGCCTCCCGAAGCTCCTTCGGGGCACTAATTTCAGGTTCCCCCGGCACAACCTCGTCAATCTTGCACACATACCTTACGCTATTGTCCCGCTCTTCTCTGTGCCTTTCATATGCGGTGTTTGACACCCAAAAAAACTGGGTTGTCTGATCCGGAGACATAATACTTTGAACCTTTGAATACGAATGTGCAACCATGAGCACCCCATCCTCATTTACCTGCACCCCGCTCTCTTCATAAGTGACATAGCTCTCCTTTTCACAGTACAGATAATACCCTGCAAAGCCTGCGACCGAAAGAAACACTACTGCAATCACAACAGACAAAATCCGTTTGTACAATATAGTGCGTTTAATCCGCTTCAGCGCATCCTGCTCTCCGGCTAAATTCTTGTCTGCTTTCGGAGCCTCTATCTCCTCCTCTAACTGCCTCTGATATGCCTGACAGGTCTTACATTGTAAAAGGTGCTCCTCCACCAGTCTGCTGCTGTCATCACTTAGCACCCCATCCTGATAAAGCGGCAGCAGATCCCGAATGATATTACACGTTATGTTCATGTTCCAGCCTCTCCTTTATCTTTATTTTGGCACGATAATAAATCACCCTTGCCCAGCTCTCGCTTCTGCCAAAAAGCTCCGCTATCTCCCGGAAACTTAACTCGCTAAATGTCCGCAGAGAAAACACCTCCTTGTAAGGCTCCTCCATATGATGCAGGATTCTCTGCACCTGCATATATGTCTCCCGCTCCACAATCACCTGCTCTAAGCTGCCAGCCTCCGGCAGGCTTTGCAGCTTCTCCTCACCCGGAAATTCTTCCTTTTTTCGCTTCCGCAAAAGCTGGAAATATTCATTTTTTGCAATCTGGCACAGCCACACACGAAGCTCACAGTCTCCCCGGAAGGTATCAAGCTTTTTTAATGCCTTAAAGAAGGTCTCCTGCGTAACATCTTCCGCTATCTGGGAATTTCCCGACAATGCCAATATGTAGCGGTAAACCGCCGTAAAATAAAGCTCGTAAATTTCCTGAATATCCATCGTCTTTTTTCCTCTCAACATTAAGATGCACAAAAAAAGATTTCGTTACAAATTTTTTCATTTTTTTACATAAGGGTTACATAAAGAACACTGAGGCTGGTGACTTTGGGTACATTATATCATAATGAAGCTCGCTGATGCTCGCGCAGGTCATCAACCGAAGCAGAACTTCGGTTGGTGACATATATCATAATGAGGCTCGTACTGCTTTCCCTCTTCCAATTCCGCTTGACAAATCCGCAAAAAATACTAGTATATATATATAAGTATGTTCACTGGTTTCACAACAGGAATATATGCAGAGCATTTTTCCAAATATATATAGTTTTACATTATTGTAATATGTACAAGAACGAAAGGAATACACATCTATGAAGACACCATTTGTAACAAAAGAGCAGCTTGAGGAGATATGCACACAATACCCTACACCCTTTCACCTCTATGACGAGAAGGGAATACGGGAGAATGCAAGAAAGCTTCATCAGGCATTTTCATGGAACAATGGCTACAAGGAATATTTTGCAGTAAAGGCCACTCCCAATCCGACCATTTTGAGAATATTAAAGGACGAAGGCTGCGGCACTGACTGCTCTTCTTATACAGAGCTCTTAATGTCCGAGAAATGCGGCTTTGCGGGCAGTGATATCATGTTTTCATCAAATGATACCCCGGCAGAGGACTTTAAGCTTGCCGCAAAGCTTGGTGCAACAATTAATCTGGACGACATTACACATATTGATTTTCTTAAAAAAACCATCGGCACTCTTCCCAAAAAAATGAGCTGTCGATACAATCCCGGCGGGAAATTTGCTGTTGCCAACACCATCATGGATAATCCGGGAGATGCAAAATACGGTCTCACACGCCCACAGATGACCGAGGCCTATAAGCAGCTAAAGGAGCTGGGGGTAGAAGAATTTGGCATGCATGCTTTCCTTGCCAGCAATACGGTAACCAACGACTACTATCCCACTCTGGCAAAAATTTTGTTTAAGACTGCTGTGGAATTGAAAGAAGAGACCGGTGTACACATTACCTTTATCAATTTATCCGGCGGCATTGGTATCCCCTATACTCCGGATAAGGAACCCAATGATATCATGGCTATCGGAGAGGGTGTCCGCAAGGCTTATGAAGAGGTATTGGTTCCTGCCGGAATGGGAGATGTTGCCATATACACGGAATTAGGACGGTTTATGCTGGCACCATATGGACATTTGGTAACAAGAGCTATACACGAAAAACATACCCATAAGGAATACATCGGTGTAGACGCTTGTGCCGTTAATTTGATGCGTCCGGCCATGTATGGAGCTTACCATCACATTACAGTGATGGGCAAGGAAAATGCACCGGCTGATTATTTGTATGACATTACCGGTTCACTTTGCGAAAATAACGACAAATTTGCCATCGACCGCAAGCTTCCCAAGATTGATATCGGAGACCTGCTGGTCATTCACGATACCGGTGCTCACGGTTTTGCCATGGGATATAACTATAATGGCAAATTAAAATCTGCAGAAATCTTACTCAGGGAGGACAACAGCTACACGATAATCCGGCGCAGTGAGACACCTGAGGATTATTTTGCCACCTTAGAGGACTATTGGAATGTAGAATTATAGAATATAGATAAACATAATCTGTATTGGTGGAGTTATATGGAAATGGAGGGGTTTATGTCTAAAATAGTTAAGCTGCCAAAACGAATTCGATTGATGCTTTTCAGAAATGCTATTCATGTACCACGGATATTTTTCCGTCTGATGAACTATGCTACCAACGAGACAGTCAGTGAAGAAAAAAAGTACGAGCTGATGCGTGAGATTGGTGTACGTGGCTGTAAAAGCGGAAATGTAACGGTACACGGTTACGGATTTGATTTGCTGCCCCAGCAATCCGGATATATCATGTTTCCCAATCATCAGGGATTATTTGACGTTGTGGGACTGATATCATTGAACACGGTTCCCTTTAGTGTTGTCATTAAAAAGGAGGCCTATGATATTTTTTGTTTGCGTCAGATGGTGCAAACCATGGGCGGATTATTTATGGACCGGGATGACCCTCGTCAGGGACTGCAGATTATCAATGAAATGGCCAAGCAGGTTAAAGACGGTCGTAACTTTCTGATTTTTCCGGAGGGTACCCGCTCCAAAAACGGAAATAAGCTGGGTGAATTTAAGAGTGGCAGCTTCAAAGCTGCCACCAAGGCAAAATGTCCGATTGTACCCATTGCCATTATTGACAGCTTTCTTCCCTTTGATAATACTTTAACAGAGCAGGTAGATGTACAGATTCATGTATTACCACCCATTCCCTATGAGGAATATCAGGGCATGAAAACCGTTGAAATTGCAAATATGGTTAAAGAGCGTATTGAAAAGGTGATTGCACAAAATGAGCACAACTTTAACGAACAGTATCGATAAATTAATCACCGGAGTCCCTCTTGTCAGGGATGAGTTTGCCGCATTATTAAATGGCAACTCAGAAGAACTGCGTAGGCAGCTAGCGGCATATGCCGATGCTGCACGACGACGCCACTTTGGTGATAAAGTTTTTATACGAGGTCTGATAGAATTTTCCAATTATTGTAAAAACGACTGTCTTTACTGTGGCATCCGCTATAGTAATCAAAATGCGGAACGCTATCGACTTACCAAAGAGGATATTCTTCTCTGCTGTGAGGAGGGATACCGTTTAGGCTTTCGGACCTTTGTCCTGCAAAGCGGCGAGGACCCGTATTTTGACGATAAACGCATGTGTGATATTGTGACAGCAATCCGTCAATGTTTTCCAGATTGCGCCATTACCCTGTCAATGGGAGAACGTTCCAAAGACAGCTATAAACGTTTGTTTGATGCCGGGGCAGACCGCTACCTTTTGCGGCACGAAACGGCAAATGAGAAACATTACCGGTTGCTTCATCCACCTACTATGTCGTATCATAATCGTATAGAGTGTCTGCATAACCTCAAAGAAATCGGCTATCAGACCGGCTGCGGATTCATGGTTGGTTCTCCGTATCAGACTTACGATACTCTGGTTGAAGATTTACTATTTATCCAGGACTTCCAGCCACATATGGTGGGAATTGGACCCTTTATTTCTCACAGGGATACCCCTTTTTCGGACAGAGAAAACGGTACTCTGGAGGACACCTTACTATTATTAAGTATTCTGCGGCTGATGCTTCCGTCTCTGCTGCTACCTGCCACCACTGCTCTTGGAACCATTTCACCAGACGGCAGGGAACAGGGAATTCTGGCCGGTGCCAATGTAGTGATGCCAAACCTGTCACCCCCGGAGGTGCGCAGGCAATACTCCCTGTATGACAACAAACTCTGTACCGGTGACGAGTCAGCACAGCACATTAACGATATAACAAGACGTATGGCACATATCGGATTTCAGATTACAACAGACCGGGGAGATTCACCTATGATATCAAACCGGATATAAAAATTTTATTATGAAAAGAGGAATAGCTATGTATAATCCACATTCGATGAAAGCAGAAGAATTTATTCATCATCAGGAAATTCTCGATACTTTGGAATACAGTGAGAAGCATAAAAATGATCGTGAATTGATTCTGCAGATTTTAGAAAAGGCAAAACAGAGAAAGGGGCTTTCCCATCGAGATGCCAGTGTTCTCCTTATGTGTGAAGACGAGGAATTGAATGAAGAAATCTATGCCTTAGCAGAGCAGATTAAAAAAGATTTTTATGGCAACCGAATTGTTATGTTTGCACCTCTGTATTTATCCAATTACTGTGTCAATCAATGTGTATACTGCCCTTACCACCTGAAGAATCAGCACATCCCAAGAAAAAAGCTGACACAGGAGGAAATCCGCAATGAAGTAATTGCCCTGCAGGATATGGGACACAAACGTCTTGCCATTGAGTCAGGCGAGGACCCGGTAAATAATCCGATTGAATATATTTTAGAGAGTATTCAGACTATTTATTCCATACATCATAAGAATGGTGATATTCGACGTGTCAATGTCAACATTGCAGCTACTACAGTGGAAAATTACCGCAAGCTTAAGGAAGCCGGCATCGGAACTTATATACTGTTTCAAGAAACCTATCATAAACAAAGCTATGAAACCCTGCACCCAGCCGGCCCCAAGCATGATTATGCCTATCATACCGAAGCCATGGACCGCGCCATGGAAGGTGGTATAGATGATGTAGGGCTCGGAGTGTTGTTTGGTCTGGAATTATATCGCTATGAATTTGCCGGAATCTTAATGCATGCTGAACATCTGGAAGCCGTTCACGGTGTCGGACCACATACCATCAGTGTTCCCCGTGTACGTCCGGCAGATGACATCGACCCGGATACCTTTGACAACGGTATCGATGACGACACCTTCGCCAAGATTGTTGCCTGTATCCGTATTGCCGTTCCCTACACCGGCATGATTGTATCCACTAGAGAGAGCAAGGCCTGTCGTGAACGTGTACTGCATCTGGGTATTTCCCAAATCAGCGGCGGTTCCAAAACCTCCGTAGGCGGATACTATGAAGCTGAACCGGAAGATGAAGATTCATCCCAATTCGATGTAAATGACAACCGTACTCTTGATGAAGTTGTAAAATGGCTAATGGAAATGGATTACGTCCCAAGCTTTTGTACTGCCTGTTACCGTGAGGGTCGTACCGGTGATCGTTTTATGAGTCTGTGTAAAAGCGGACAAATCCAGAATTGCTGTCTGCCAAACGCACTTATGACCCTAAAGGAATATCTGGAGGACTATGCCAAACCAGACACTGTAAAAATAGGAATGGAGCTCATCCAAAAGGAGCTGGAAAACATTCCTAATCCAAAGGTTCGTACTATTGTGGAAGAGCATCTTAACGACATTCAGTCTGGAAAAAGGGATTTCCGATTTTAAATCGGAAATCCCTTTTTAACCTTTCAATCATTATATAATACCTATTCTAGGATTCTTCTACTTGATGAGGTCTTCCTTTACCCATAACTGATATTCCCACCGGGATAAAGATTAACGACAACACCGCCAATATCACCAACAGCGGCACCCCCATCTGTTCATCATTCAAGAACTCTATTTGGCTTCCATAAAATAGAACAAAAACAGACAGTCCGTTATTAAGAAAATGAATAAGCGAGGATGCAAAAATACTTCCTGACTTGTCCATGGCATAGGCAAGTGCAGCACCGAGAATCGCAGTAGGTATCACCTTAATCAGACTCATATGACTAATTCCAAAGAGAACGGATACCAACAGTATCGCCTTTTGCAGACTCATTTTCTGTTTAAATGCCGTCAACATATATCCTCTGAACATCAGCTCCTCGCACACTGCCGGAGTCAACGCGATCAAAAGCAGTGCAGGTACAAAGGACATATCTCCAAGAAGCTCCTGATACTCCTGATTCAGTCCATTATCCGGAAATGCCATACTAAGCAGACCGCTGACCACCAGACCTAAGCTGCTGGCACCGATAAACAGGCATACTGCACCCAGAATATCCCGCCCTTTAGGAGGCTTTAATCCAAAAATCACTTTAGCATTTCCCTTAATATAAATACATGCAAGCACCGGCAGCACGCCGATAAAAAATTGTGGTATAATCACTCCCAGCACCGGATTGGACAGGCTCAACACTCCGCCTAAATAAATCATCAGCAATAATGCAACCACCAGAATCATTAGGCTCTCTTGAATAGAGGGCATACTACCTTTCTTAATGTTCTTCCTCCACTCAAACAATTTAATGCTGCCGGCAGCCTCTCCAAACAGAATGGATTCACTGTTATATACCTTTGACAAAAACCACACTGCCACAAATGCATAGATAACATTGCTGAGCAGTACCATGGAGATCAGTGCAAAATCATACTTGAAAACCAAAAGATTTTTCATTAGCAGGCAGATATTTACCACCGGAATCCATGAGGTCTTTGCCGTCAGTTCAATATTGGGAATAAAACCGATGTAGCTGGCAAGTATTACCACCAGGGTAAGCGGTGTAACATAATTGTTTGCCTCCTTAAAGCTCTTAGCAAATGCACAAATACACATAACCACTGCACTGATAAAAAGTGCAAAAGCGATAATACAGACAATAGCAATCAGAATTGCTGGCAAAAAGCTTCCAAGCTGAAAGGTTTCTGCATTTTCTGACAGTGCATTTATAGTTGTAAAAAGATATAGCGCAATTCCACCCATAGAAAGCACATTGATAAACACTGATACCACAGCCAGTGTAGCTGCAGACAAAAACTTACTGGTGATCAGCTCCATATTCCCAACAGGAAGAGTAATCAATGTTTCCAGCGTCCCCCGCTCTTTTTCTCCTGCCGTAGTATCAATGGCTGGATAAATAGAACTGGTAAGTATACTGGTAATCATCAAAAAGGGAATAATACTGCCTAAAATACTGCCCATAGAACTTTCATTACTGGAATGGTCCGTATACTCGGCTATTACCGGGTGTAAAAGACTTTGTACGTCCAGTCCCTGCTCCTTGATGTTCTTCTCTGCCTGTGCTACGCCATAAGATGTAATCTCCTCCTCCAGCATATCCGACAGAGTCATCGAATTTGTAACCGCAGATAGATAATGAATTTCATAGGTAATCTGGTTATCCGTCAATGTTGTGGTAATATATGCATCAATGGTCTCATTCTCCAAATCCTCTTGGGGATTATCAGATTCCACTTCTTTAATTATGTAGTCAAGTTCGTCCTCATCTCCGGCAATCCAGTCATTTAGAGCAATCCGCTCAGCATCTCCTACCCCTTTATAGGCGATATGATAGGTACTCTCCTGTTGCGTGGTAATGATCAGATTCATCACCTGCATAATGACAACAAACAACACTGGATATAACAAAACCGGAAGTACTACCATCGTCAGCAGTGTCTTCTTATCTCTCAGTACATCCATTATCTCTTTTTTATAAAGTGTCTTTAACTGTTTATAATTCATTCCCTGTACTCCCATCCATATAGGCAAAGAAGGTATCACGAAGATTGCCAGTTGCCGTATTTTCCTTAAGCTCCGAAGGTGTTCCCGAAGCAATGATTTTCCCTTTATCAATCATGATAATGCGATCACACAGAAACTCTGCCTCCTCCATGTAATGAGTGGAATAAAGCACACATTTACCCTGTGCCTTTTCCTGCTTCATAAAATCAATAATAGCCTTAGAGCTGATAATATCCAATCCCAACGTAGGCTCGTCAAAAATATAAATTTCCGGATTATGTATCAGACATCGGGCTATGGATGTCCGCTGCTTCTGCCCGGTAGAGAGCTTTTCAATGCGGTTATCAATAAAGGTCTCCATCTGTAAGAGCTCGTTAATTTTATCTATCTGCTGATTAATTTGCTCTTTTTCAAAATCATAGAGCTCGCCAAAAACAGACAGCATTTCCCGCACGGTAAATCTTCCATACAGCTTAGTATTCTCAGACAGATAACCGATATGCCGCTTCATCTCCTCCGCCTTTGTCAGCTGTACACCATCTCTATCCGTAACCACCACCTGTCCGGCAGTAGGCTCCATCAAAGAGCCAAGCATCCGTAAAAGAGTGGTCTTTCCTGCACCGTTAGGTCCCAATATACCAAGGATTTCCCCAGGAACAGCAGTAAAACTGATATGGTCAACTGCATAAAATTCTTCTTTTTTTCCCTTCTTTAAGGTCCGGATAAATTGCTTCGTAAGCTCACATGCCTCAATCAAATTATTTCCTCCATTCCAGTCCCGTATCTGCCCTTCGGTACACAAACACTTTCGGGCAGATACTGTTTTTATCTATTCCAGTTCCGTATCTACTCTTACAGCATATTGGCAACTGCATTCAACAGGCAGAATATCCATCCGATCACCAGGCATACCGTAATCGGTTTTGTTTTCGAGGTTTCCTCCCTATTTCCCCGTATATACTCCCATGTAAAGCTCCTGCCATTTATACTGGCAATAGCCTTTAACAGTAAAACGGTCAATACAACCCCTCCGATAGCAAGCGGAGCCAATACACCCAGGGATGTCAACAGCTGCTGCTTATCCGGTGTCTGCAGCAATACCTCTTCCAAATCTATATCCTTATATTCGCTGCTAAAAGCAGACAACCAATCATACAGCTTAGGCAAAAGATACATGTTTACTGTATTCACCGCATTAAACAGCATATGC
>CAMWYM010000064.1 GCA_947178475.1 uncultured Clostridium sp.
TGTAAAACGGGGCGATTCTCCTGAACTGAACAGATTGCGTGATGAAATCGAAACACAACACCCTAATATTAGAATTTTGGATGTATCGCATTTTTATGACACGAATGTATTTAATGAATGTGAGCAAACAGGGTGCATCATGGAAACATTGGATATTTGGAAAGATGTTCACCCGTCCATAGTTACTATCCCTATGGAGTGGGGATATAAAACATATTATGGAATTGTATATGCAAAGCAGCCGTCTGAACCAATGCAGGCATTTATCAATATTATTCAAAACAATTTAGATGTATGAATATGTGTATAGCTTTTTGCCACGAAACTTGCATTCTTATCAAAATATCTGAAAGTATACCTATCGCCTCTCCTTTTTTGTAACCAGAACTTTTGAAAGATGCCAAAAATTTTTCTCTAGCCTACTCCATTATTGATACTGCCGAATCCCTATATTCAGTATCAAAAGGTTGAGCCTTATCTTGTGTTTTCCCCTCACCTTGAGAACTATTTATTACAACTCATAATTTATTCCCCAATCTTCACATCAATAGAAGAAGGTGTTGCCTCTGTTGACACAGACCTTCCTTCGCTTGTATATACTTTTACATCAGTATTTTCAGCAACCGCAGTTGGTTCTTTTGTCTGAACATTGTTTTTAAGCACCATCTTTCCTTCTTCACTAATCTGTACACTGTCTGCTTCCTGAATATCAGATTTATTGCTTTCCTGCAATTTTTCCTTATATTCTTTCGTTTCTTCTTTGCGCTTTTCAATCGCCTGCTCTCGCTTGAGTTCCTGCTCCTTGCGTTCTTCCTTCAATTCTTTTGCAAGTTCCTCTTGTGCCTTATCACTGTATTCATGTGCTTTCTCTTGAAATTCTGTAACATACCCCATAGCACGCTCCATCTTTGCGGTATCTCCCTCACGCTCTGCCTCCTTGTATACCCGCATTGGTGTCTTTGATAAGTTCATGTTTACACTTGCACCTATTAGTCCTTCCATACTTCCTGCTTTCATAACACAGTCCTCCTTCCGCTTTTTAAGGATAAAAAACTTACCTTACTTAGGTTTTCGACAGTGTAAATATGCAATATTAGATTTATGTTTCAAACAGCCGTTTTGATGTCATGTGCGGTATCATTCAGAGGCATTAAAATGGATATTATGAAGATGCCATTTTCGGCTTCTGTATGCACTGCCCCATTATACTTATTCGCCACATCACCTACATTCAGCAGTCCGATTCCATGTTCCTGCGAATTATCTTTGTTTGTAAATCCTTCTGTATACTTTTCCGTACTGTCCATACTGTTTTTTACTTCAAGCAGAAAGCATTTCTTTACAGTTTTTGCCTGAATATTGATAAAACGACATGCATCTCTCTGCATCCTTCCACAGGCTTCCAACGCATTATCCAATATGTTTCCAAACAATACACACATGTCAAACTCATTAATACCGCATCCCTTTGGTATCTGCGCATCACATTCCCATTTGATATTTTCCTCTTCCGCCTGTTTATGCTTCTGGTACAACAGTGCATCAACTGCCTTATTCCCAGTCATATCCCCACCATCATCTAGGACAATGCTCTCCATATTTCCCAAGTAGTCATCTATCTTCTCCCATTCTTTATTCCGGGACAGTGCTGACAGGGCAATGATATGATTTTTCATATCATGCCGCAGCCGTTCTGACTGTCTGTACTGCTCTGCCAGCATTTTGTAAACCGCAATCTGCGAGTGGTACTGACCGCTTTTCTCCTGCTCCAAATAAATCCGATTCATCCCAAACATATAAAATCCTGTTGCTGCCATAGACAGGAGTGACAAAACCCAAAATCCGGCAAGACTGAAAATCTGGTCATAATACACTCCCATGCTGCCCCCGCTTCTGACCATAATACCATTGCTTGCACCCCACCCCGCCACATCATACACTGTAATGATTACAAGTAAAGGAACTGCCAATGTGACATACCATTTTCCCCGCTTGCCACAAAAAACAGTATCAAGATGCTTCGACATCCAGTATACGGTCAATATGGCAAAACAATAGCCAACACCACCAATCAATCCGATTTCCCAATCTTCAAAAAATGGTTCTGGAATCTTTTTTACCATGTGCTGGAAAATCAATACCAAACATGACAAAAAAGCGTCACACATATCTGCTACCAGCCTTACAGGCACCATCAGCATGGATGCAGCCAGAAGTCTTTTCTCCCTGTCTGACCGGAACAACAGCACCACCAATCCCACAAAGAATACGGAATCCAACAACGCAGAAAAAATATACGGAATAAAATACAATCGGCTCAAAATATTCCTAAGCAACCAGCTACCAAAGGATAAAATCAAAAACAACCATTCCCCCCTTTGTGAAGCCCCTAAAAATTTTTTACAAAATTTATTTGCTGCCCATAGATACCCCAGACAGAATGGTGCCATGATTAAAATATCTGCGTTATCTAAAATCTGTTTCATAAAACCCC
Source organism: uncultured Clostridium sp. (assembly GCA_947178475.1). Taxonomy (GTDB): domain Bacteria; phylum Bacillota; class Clostridia; order Lachnospirales; family Lachnospiraceae; genus CAG-590. Next base: position 2,495 of record CAMWYM010000064.1, read on the forward strand.
TCCATTTTCCCGCATAACCTTAAGCACCTCTTGACAGAACTCCTCATATCTTCTTTTGGCAATCACGATTTTTTCCCCGTTTTCCAGAATCACTTCCTGCCTGTTATATCCGTCAACGTATTTCAGATTTATAAGATAGCTTTTATGGCACCTAAAAAAACCTCTATCCCGCAGTTTTTTCTCCAGTTCTCCTATCTGCTCATAATAAGTAAAAATACCGTTCGTTCCATGAACATCAATCATTCTCCCTTTTATCTCGAAATAGTATATATCATCAAGAAATACCTTTTTTTTTTGCCTTTCTCTGCTGACAATAATAAATTCCTGTGAACACCCCTCTGTTTTAAGGACGGCTTTTTGCAGCACACTTCTCAGTTTCCTGTCCTCCACAGGCTTCAGCAAATATTGGAAAGCCTCCACATCATACGCCTCAAACACATACTCCCTGCTGGAAGATACAAAAACGAGTATCCTATCAGATGCTTTTTCACGGAAAATCTGTGCTGTTTTCATCCCATCCATATCCTGCATAATGATATCAAGGAAAACAATGTCAAAACTTTCCAATGCCTGCAGCAGTTCCCCGCCACTTCGGAACTGGCGGATGATGCATGGTATTTTCATCTCCTCCAGAATATCTTTAATTTTTCTTGCCATGTTACAGCATTCTATGACTTCATCATCACACACTGCTATTGACAGCATTTTCATCACCTGCCTTATACGGGTATATCGTATATATCGACATAAATACGGTCAAAATTTTGTTAGTGCCACGAACGGGTATTTCGGTGTAATGAACGTATGAACCCACTGCACTACTATACTCTCATGTCAAAAATAAATGTCTTTTGTCTGATAGCGTGAATAATTTTTAACTATCCCCTGATTTAAGATTAGAATTCGTGAATTTCTTTTGTCCTATTGACAATTTAACAGAGAGACTGGTGTGATTCATGGAAAATCACACCAGTCTCTCTGTTAAATCTTTTCCTTTTCAAAATAATAAAGCTATAGTACAAATCTGAAAGACAAACTGGAAGTTGTTTAATTATCTTAATTTACATGCTTCCTATAAACTCTGGAAGGTTCTCCATTCATATCGTTCATCATCTGGTAAAATTCACAACCATACTTTTCATATAATCCAGTATGGTTTGTTGATATAAAGATATCTTGCACTTTCTCGGCCTTAGCAAGTTTCTCAATTTTCTGAAACAATTTCCCTACATAGCGATGCCCCCTATATTGGGGAAAGGTATACACAAATCCAATCCATGGAGTCAAAGCTGTCGGCTGGATATCATCTTTTTCTGCATATGTGCAAAACGAAATGAGTTCATCTTCATTTACTAACATCAACACTTTTGATCTTTCTCCCACAGTATCCTTAAACTTGTTTTCACTTAACAAGTCATACAGAAATTTACCTGCCTGCCAATCACTTTTCTTTATTTGTTCCAACCAATACTCCTGCCGTTCACAGTTATAATAATCTATTACTTGCATTTGTAATTCCTCCATCCCAAATCCCGATTTATTATTCTAAACTACTTAAAAAATATACCATGCCATTCAATATAATTCCACATGTTTTTCAAACAAGGATACCATTAAAAGTATTCTACTCTCTGAACAACCACAGCATTCCGGTATTCATCTGTATCAGGGGCAAATTGTTTCTGTGCGCAACCCGGTGGGACTCTTGCTACCACCGCTTTCAGATGTTAAATCCTTTCCTTTTACCACTTTTGCCCCTTTTGCAGATGCCTTGATTCCTTTCATGCTTCCAGAGATTCCACTTTATTTCCCGATTAAACCAAGTCCCATGCAGATCATCCAGATATAAGCCATGGTTTTGGGCATCATCAGCATCCCGACCATTGGCTTTTTCTTTGCCCAAAGCACCACAGGAAAGTAGCAGGCAAAGCTGGTTATAATTGCAACAGACATCATCCACAATCCGTATCCGCCAGTGTTACCGGAGAGGAAAAACAAGATCACAAGGCACAGACCCGTCACCGCAAAAGGCAGATTACGGTAGATTCCCCATGTTGGATTCCCCTTCGGGCGGAACCAATTGTTTTGAGGAAACAGGCAAAGCATAATACGGAGTGCTGCGCTGCCCAAGATCAGCATGGGCAAAAAACCGGGATAAGCCACTTGCGGGAAAATAGCCTTCCACACGTAAAACAGCAACACATAAAATACGGTCATGGTAATTGAGGAAACCATCAGCCCCAAGCCAGACCACCATTCTACTTTTGGAGAATCACCGTGAAAAGCCTTGACGATTCTGGGAACCAAATGGAACGCATCGCCTCCACCGAGGACAAGTGTCAGTACGCCAAACATCAGAAACACTTGACTATCGCTTGCGTTCACAAAAAATATGACAGCCGCAATCAGGTCAAATACCAGATAACCGATACAGAATACCGCCTCACCAAGCTGCGGCATACGGGATTTAGCTTTTTTTTGCTCCATAATTTTCTCCTTACTCAATCGTTGAAATCACTGTCCAGAATCGCTGCGAAATCTTTTTCAAAAAGCTCTTGACATATTGCCAGAATGCTTTCTATCAGTTTTATATTACCACCAAAATATGACCTCAATATGACTATTGCATATTTAGTTTATTCCAGCCTGATTGACAACACAGAACACTCCTTTTAATCCTACCATAATATTAGAGTTTGGTGCAACGGAATTTACCTCCCCTTCTCTCTTCCATCTGTAGGATTACAATACATGTGTTACAACTAAATAATTAAAAAGCCGAGATACTGCCTTTGTGTTATAGTTTAATCACCACTTTACAAGTTTTTATAGAAAAAAATGTCTCATGGGACACTTGGGTGTATAATAAGTTTGCATACTAAAATATACGAAAGAAGCGATTCCATACGACAAACTTATTATACAACGACAAACACATAATTGATAGGCTTAATAAATACTTTTCTGCATATTTTTCCACATTCCCTGCGCCGACCGGTAAAAGGGGCCGGCCTGCAAAGCATGGGCGCCGCCTGTCCATTGACGCGGATTTTGCCCTTTCGGACAGGAAAATTGGCGGTTACTATACCGGCTGCCGCCGTGTCCTGACAAATATCTTCGGGACAAATATGAAACTGTTTCCATATATGGAGGAGACATTCTCCCAATACAGGGGCGGCAGCATACAGGAATTCCGGTTTGCCTTAAGCGAACGGATACGCTGCTACATTAAATACATTATGAAGCAGCACCAGCCAGATGACAAACAGACTATAAGATATATAATTTTTTCACTTACTTCTCCAATAATCGTTTATATAAATTATCTACACATACCGCACCAAACGGAGCTGTAATCAAAATGGATAACACCGCAACGGTTAAAACCATATTTCCACAATCTAATCCCATTGACAATGGGATTGCCCCAATAGCCGCCTGCACTGTTGCTTTGGGAGTGTAGGCTACCATGCAGAATAATCTTTCTTTTTTTGATAAATCTGTTTTTACTAACGATAGTGCCACACCAATCATTCTAAATAGTAATGCCCCAATAATCAGCAGTACAGCAAATATTCCTGCTGATTTGGCATATTTCAAATCAACAGTTGCGCCAACTAACACAAATAGAAATACTTCTGCTCCAAGCCATAATTTATTATATTTTGCAGACAATCGTGAAGCTAATTCAGCATATTTTTGCTTCAGCATGATGCCCGCGCTCATAATAGCAAGTAAACCAGATATCGGAATATATCCTTCTAATCTATTTTGTACCTCCAAAAGTAAGAAAGAAATACTAAGTATTATCAATATTTTCACTGAATCTCTAACATGATTCTTCTTGAAAAATAAAACCAATAATAATCCTACGCCACCTCCGAGAATGACACCTAAAACAATGGATATTGGAATCTGGATAAACCTTGTTACAGACATTTCTCCTGTAGCTGCCAACACAGTAAGTGCCGTAAATACCACGATAACAAATACATCATCTACCGAAGCGCCTGCCAGAATCAGTTGCGGAATACTTTTGTTTTTTCCATAACCTTCATCAATCAATCGAATCATTCTTGGTACAACAACTGCAGGAGATACTGCGGCAATTACACTTCCCATAATAGCCGCATCCAGCACTGATACTTTAAGCAAAATTGGTGCTAAAATAACAGTCCCTAACATTTCTACACATGCCGGAACAAAACACATAAGAACTGCTGGTCTGCCTACTTTTTTTAAATCTGAAAGGTCAAGAGACAGTCCTGCTCTTGTAAGAATGATTACCAGGGCTATCTGCCTTAAGTCTCCTGAAATCATAAGGATTGATTCATCAATTAAATTCAGTGCATGAGGACTGAGTATAATCCCCACAAGAATCATTCCAATTAAACTTGGTAATCTGAGTCTTGAACAAATCCAGCCGGCTAATAATCCTAATAACAAAATCATTGCAATACTTGTTAACATATAAACCTCCTAAGTTACAGAAATAAAAAAGCTGACAATTTCTGCGTAATAGTTTCGCAGAAGTCATCAGCATTAATTGCGGTTTAGGGATTGAAACCCATGGGAGAACCTCATTCCCAACAAAATATAATATAACACATGTCACCAATTTTCGAAGAAACTTCGTTTGTTGCAATAGTCGCCAAATGTATATACAAGTATCTACGCTTGGCTCGTTATCTGCACAAATTGATGACCTGCTTGCGCATCAGCGCAATTCATTGTAACATAAGTTAAAATAAAATACAACAATTAACTCCGATTTGCCGAATTATTCATAAAAGAAATTTTATCAGGCATCACACATTCAACCTTATAACATATAATATTAAAAATCGGATTATAAAGGTATTTATGTATTATATCACATCAAACGACGGAACGAAAATTGCCGTTTACGACTATAATCCACAGGGAACGCAGACCCTTTTTCTCATTCACGGCTGGCCCCTTTCCCACCAAATCTTTGAATATCAGATCAACCTGCTTACCAATTGCGGATACCGTGTAGTTGCAGTGGATTTAAGAGGTTTTGGCAAGTCAGATACCCCAGCAAACGGATATTGTTACAATCAGATGTCCGCTGATATATTTCAGGTAGTCCGGCAGCTTTGTCTCAAAAGATTCATTTTGGTTGGTTTTTCAATGGGTGGAGCCATTGCCTTAAGATATATGAACCGTTACAACGGATTCGGTGTATGCAGACTAATTCTGCTTTCTGCCGCTGCCCCATCCTTTACACAGCGCCCCGGTTTTCCATATGGAAAAACTGTGCAGGAAGTCAATGACCTGATAAACCTTGCCGAAACCGACAGACCCCAACTATGCCTGAATTTCAGCAAACAGCTTTTTGCATGTCCTCATTCGGATGCAGTTATCGACTGGTTCAGAGGTATCGCCTTGTCTGCTTCAGGAATTGGAACAATAAAGTGCGGTATTGCTCTGCGCGATGAAGACAGCAGAGATGATTTCAGATGCGTTCATGTTCCCACATACATTATTCATGGCGGTAAAGATATCATTGTCTCCAGTGAACTTGTCGAAATACAACATGAAAATATCTGCGGTTCAAAGCTCATAAGCTTACCTAGCAGCGGTCACGGAATCATGTATGACCAGCTTGAAAAATTTAACTCAATCCTGATGCAGTCTATTATTGATTAAAAAATTACTATACAAGAGTTTTCCAAGGAATAAATGACCACTATGTCCTATGGCATTGCCTGCTTTACTGCTACTTCACTTTTTGCTTCGCCCACTTTTCCACACTCTTAGCAGAAGAATCTGTTAAATCTTTGCCTTTTACCACTTTTGCCCCTTTTGCAGACGCCTTGATTCCCTTCATGCTGCCAGAGATTCCACTTCCTCCACTGGTGCAAAATGGCACAATCTTTTTCCCTTCCAGATTGTAGGACTCCAGAAAAGTACGGATAATCATCGGTTCTTTTCCCCACCAGATGGGATAACCAATAAAAATTACGTCGTATTTTTTGATGTTTTTCACTTTTCCTTTGATCTTTGGTCTGACACTGCCATCTTTCTGCTCAACATTTGCCCTGCAATTAGCTTTGTTATAGTTCAAATCTGCTGATGTATATGGATCTGCCGCCTTAATCTGATACAGTGTGCCACCAGTCGCCTTTTTCACTTTCTTTGCAGCACTCTTTGTTGTTCCTGTTGCCGAAAAATAGACAACCAGCACTTTTTTCTTTTTTGTCTTGCCCGCAGCGCTTACATTTAATGCAGGAAGTGTTACTCCAACAATCAGTGCAAATACCAGCACTAGATTCACCCAAAATATACTTTTTTTCTTCATCATAATCTTTTCCTCCTTTTCTCTTTCATCATTAAATTTAATATCGCCTCTACATTAGATGCCCGTTTTACTGTAACTCAAGTTCTGAAATCCAGCTCCCCACATCCGACTTTGGTGAACTGCCCGAAAACCTTCTTCCAGTTAACCACATTGCCTGACTTGTATCTGCCGCCTGAAGATTTGTCGCACTTGTTCCGATACCACTACTTGCAGAAGTACAGAATGGAATCACTATCTTTCCCGACAGATTGCAGTTCTCAACAAAGGTGTACAGTATTTTCGGTGCCTGCCCCCACCAGATCGGATAACCGAGATACACGATTTCATAATCTGTAAGGCTTGGCAGACTGCCCGCTATATCTGGTCTTGCTGTTGCATCATTCTGTTCTTTTGAGGTACGGCTGTCAGCATTTCCATAATTCAAATCCGCAGATGTATATGGCACTGATGGCTCAATCCTGTAAATATCTGCATCTGTACTTTCCGCCACATACTCTGCGATTGTTTTTGTATTGTCTGTGCAGGAAAAATAGACAACAATACTTTTCTTGCCCGCCGGAACATCCGGAGTTTCTGTTGGTTCTGGTGTCTGCACCGGATCCTCTGTTACCGATGGTGGTTCAGATATATCCGGTGTTTGCGTGGAATCATCCGGTGTTACCAATGTACCCGTAGCACTTGTTGTTTTTGACAAGTCCAGTCCCTGAACCCACTGCTGAATCTCTGACTTCGAACTACTGCCCGCAAATCTTTGTCCTGCAATCCATGTGGCATTCCCCTTTGTTACCGTTTGGAGATTCGTTGCACTCTTTCCTATTCCACTGCTGCCAGAAGTACAGAATGGAATAATAATTTTTCCAGACAGGTCATAGCTCTCCACAAAGGTGTACATGATTTTCGGTGCTTCTCCCCACCAGATGGGATAACCGAGATACACAACCTCGTAACCACTAAGGTTTGGCAGATTGCCAGCTATCTGCGGTCTTGCTGTTGCATCATTCTGTTCTTTTGATGTACGGCTGTCAGCATTTCCATAATTCAAATCCGCAGAGGTATATGGCACTGATGGCTCAATCCTGTAAATATCTGATGCTGTACTGTCCTTTATGTACTCCGCAACCGTTTTTGTATTGTCAGTACAGGAAAAATAGACAACAATGCTTTTCTTTTCCACAACCGGATTCGGTGTCTCCGGTTGCTCTGTTGTAGTATTTTTGTCTGTACTAGAAGGTTTCGTTACCTTGACCTTCATCCATGTTGTCTTTTTTATCGCAGCTTTTCCATTACCTGCCTTTACTGTTACTTTGATTTTAGCAGTTCCTGCCTTCTTGGCTGTAATGGTTCCACTTTTACTGACTGTGGCAACTTTTTTATTGCCTGTTGTAAATTTAATGGTTTTCTTTCCCTTTTTGGGCGATACAGTGACTTTAAGTTTCTTCTTCTCCCCCTGCTTCATTGTGTAAGTCTTTTTCGTTACTTCTTTCTTTCCTATCTTTAACGAAACCGACTTGATTACAGCTGCTTTTCTGCTCTTAGCCATTACCTGTGCCGTATTTCCTGTTATCAATGAAAAAACAAGAGCAAATACAAGCAGCCATGCCAGATATTTTCGAATTTTCATAGTTACCACTCCTTTCTTTGAATACGTTTTGTTAGGTAATTGCGAAACTTCTAATTTTCAAAACCTAGTTGTACAATATAGACAATGTCATAAGCAGGGTGCTTTGGAGCCGCCGGTGCTTAGCAAGGTATTTTCGAGCTTAGCACCGTTGCGAGCGACAAGCAGCGCAAGCGTGCCCAGCGTTGATATTGTCTATATTGCACAACGGATGTTAGCGAAAACAGAGTTTCGCAATTACCTAGTTTTGTTATCCCACAGCCTTACATAATTAAACAATAATATTTACCAATATTCCGGATACAAACGAAAACACCATTACAAATGCAATGTACAGGAGAAACCGTTTCATTCCCAGCACAATCTTAACTGCCCCAAGATTAGTAATCTTTGTGGCAGGACCCGTTATCATAAATGCTGTGGCGGAGCCAAGGCTCATTCCTTCCCACAGCCACTGCTGCAATAAAGGTATCGTTCCACCTCCGCACGCATAAAGCGGCACACCTACAGTTGCTGCCATCAGTATTCCCCATGCTTTGTTCCCTCCAAACAGCTCTACCATGATTTCCTGCGGGACATACCGTTGGAACAGTGCCGAAAGCAGGACACCAAAGAGGAAATAAAGTCCTGTCGCTTTTACGTTTCTTCCAAAATTCTTAAGATAGCGTAAAAACAGATTGGGATCTGTATCATGGCTCTCCCGCTCATGAAAGCCTTCAAAATTGAAAAATGGCTTATCCCTGTAAAAAATATGTAACAACAATCCGGCTGCAATCCCGCAAAAAAAGCAAGAAACAATCCTTACAGCAAGTGCCGCCCTGCCCAATGCTGCACTGTAAACAATCAACTGCGGGTTTAAGAGAATCGACGCCATCATAAAGGATGCCAGCCAGTCATGCCGCATCCCCTGCCTTGAAAAGGATGCCGCAATGGGGATGGTTCCATACATACAAAGCGGGGAGGCAATTCCTAAAATACAGGCGGGCACAATTCCAAAAACACCCCACCGCATACCATTCATTCTTTGGAACAGACGGTGAATTCCATCTTTTGCAAAGACAGAAACAAAAGAGCCAATTGCCATACCCAGTACCCAGAAACCAAAAATCTGATGCAATTGTATGTCAAAATAGTACCAGATATAAATTAATTCCCTTTGCAGTATTTCCATCATCCAGCCCTCCTGTATGCAAAGATTGTCTTTAGCTATATTATTTCACTACACCATTATTCTTCAACCACTGGTCAATATCTCCACCCGCATCATCCAGTGAGGAATCTTTAATAGCAAGCCCTTCTGCCACCTTTGCATCCTTTTCTTCCTGCTGCACATTCTTATCTGTTCCGCATAAGCCGCTTCCCCCATGTGTACAGAATGGCAAAACTGTTTTTCCCGACAAATCATACTCATCTAAAAAGGAATACAATGCCATCGGCATATCTCCCCACCAAATAGGGAAACCGATTATAACCGTCTGATATTGCTCCATATTCTCTACTTTGGCACTTAATTCCGGTCTGGCATTATCATTCTGCTCTGCCTTTGCCTCATCCAATACGGTATTATAATCACTGGAATACTCATTTACTGTCGTGATTTCAAAAATATCTGCGCCTGTCTTTTTCTGAATCTCCTCAGCTATTCCTTTTGTATTGCCTGAATGGGAAAAATACGCCACCAGTATTTTTCCATCTCCAGAAGTCTCCTCACTTTGGGATGAGGTGCTGTCGTCAGAAATATCCGCCTGCTGCTCCTGCTCATCACTTCCTGCATCCACCTGCTGTTCTGGCTCATCACTTCCTGTATCCGTCTCTGCTACGGATGCCTGACCCTTATCATTCTGTTCATTAGTTTCTGTGTTCCCACATCCTGCCAATGCAAATGCCATGATAAAAACCATCAGCAAAACTGCCACTAATTTCCCATTTTTCTTAATCATAGTCTTTTTCTCCTTTTCCTGCTATTTCTTTGCAATTCCGTTTTGTTCCAGCCATTCCTCTATATCCTCCGGCAGACTGCTGCCACCGGAATAAGAAACAGCCAGACCCTCTGCTATTTCAGATTGTGGTGCCAGCTTTGCAATGGCTGTAAGGCTCTGTCCGAATCTTCCCCCGCCATGACTGCAAAATGGCACGATTGTTTTTCCTGAAAGGTCGTATTCCTCAAGAAAAGAGGCAATCGGCATCGGTATGGATGCCCACCAGTTGGGATAACCTAATATGATTGTTTCATATTTTTCTATGTTCTCCACATGGTTTTTAATCTCCGGTCTCGCCTGTTCATTCTGGTCTTGCTGTGCTTCATCCAATACAGTATTATAATCATCGGAATACGGATGAACCAGCTCAATCTCAAACAATTCCGCTCCTGTCTGTGACTGGATTTCCTGTGCGATTCCCCTTGTGTTACCACCCCATGAAAAAAATACAATCAATGTATTGCCATCACCTTTTCCAGTATCCTTTTTCTGCTCGGTATCCACAATACTTCCTTCCATCTCCACAGCGTTCCTTACCAGCCGCAGACCAACTGCCGCACTGCTCCTGTCTGCCGGAGCTGAAGCACGATATGCACTCCTTATATGCTTGGCAAAATCATTCCATCCGCCGCCACGACTGATTCTTCTGGTTCCTGTCTCTGCTCCGGTCGGATTGGTCTGTTCTCCATCCGCATAAGCACCATAATAATCCCAGCACCATTCCCCCACATTGCCATGCATATTATATAATCCCCATGCATTTGGGGAAAAGCTGTCTACTGCAACAGTAGTTTCCCGGTACTCTCCCGGTTCTGTATCCAGTTTTTCCTGTGAAAAGTAATTTTCCTCAATCAGATACGGATAATGTCCAAAATAATTTGATTCCTCCGGGCTGATGGAAGTCTCGGTGTTAAATGGCGTTTGTGTTCCTGCACGGCACGCATATTCCCATTCTGCCTCTGTCGGAAGCCGGTAGCCGTCTGCACTGCGGTCCCATGTTACGTTCTGCCCATCTACCGTATATGCTTTTGTCAGCCCCTCTTTTTCACTGCGGGCATTACAGTATGCTACCGCCTCATACCACGTCAGATTCTCAACCGGAAGGTCATCCCCATTAAAATTACTCGGATTGGCTTTTACAACCTCCTGATATTCCTTCTGTGTCACTTCATAAACACCCATATAAAAATCACTGACCGTAACCGAATGTGCCGTTTCATCCTCTGAACGCCACTCCTCTGTATCAGGGCTTCCCATCTGAAAAGTGCCGCCGGATATCCCCACAAAACCCTCCGGTGTGTCTGCACCCGCTATTTTGTTATCCGTCTTGTTTTCCTGCGTGGAAACCGCATTCCCTGAAGCTGAATCCCCTTCCTGATTTGACGGTTCGTTATCCGTCCCACAGGCACTTAAGGCAAAAGCCATCATAATAACAAGCAGAAACACACCTATTCGTTTCATTTTGAATTTTCCTCCTTTTTCACCTTTACAGATGGATTTTTCTTCAAAATCTTTGCCAGATAATAACTGATACATATCCACAGTCCCATCATGGCTGCATATTCTATAAATACGGAACCCGCACTCTGCTCAAAATCAAAGAATGCAAACTGGTTTTTCAGCAGCATATAGGAAATAATGTCTGCCCGGTAAAAGCATACCGCCCCATATGCAGCAATGAGAACCGCAAAAACTCTTAGAACCCACACAACCGCTTTCGGTATACTACGGTCTCTAACTGCCTTTCCCACCATACCTACAAGCATTCCATAATGTAACCCGGCGTGGATACTCATCAGCACAAATCCCCAATAGGAGGCTGCCATATGCATCTGACGTGCCAGTGCCATACTGCCGTCCAAAGGAATAAAAGAAAGTGCATATCGTGACATCAATATTCCACTGTATGCAAGGCAGAGCATGGAAATAAGCATCGCCAGATTGATTACTGTCTGTAATACCCGGAACATGGTATATCTGCCCTTGAACAGATTTTTATACCATTTGAAATTTAAGATGTTATGTGCCAGAAACAAAACAAGCATTCCGGCACCAAACCACTCGTGAAGCTCCTGCCCTGTGATTTGAAATGCCATCAGCGCAAGCAGTACTGCTGTCATAAGCAAATCAAGGATTATTTTAATTTTCACCTTTCCTTTCATACCGCCATCCTCTTTCTGTTTCATCAATCAATCCGTTCCAGTTGATAGGTTCTGCTGCCAAGACCGATTTTTTCTGCCTGTTCCAACGTATGCAGACCATTTCTAGATTCAATCCTCTTTACCAGTGACTTGCCATCCTCTGCATCATAAACCAAATCAATACATGCCTGATCCAATGCCACCGGATCAAAAGATGCCAGTATCCCAATATCATGCATATCCGGTTCAGCAGGATTGCCATCACAGTCACAGTCTACAGACAGACGATTCATCACATTGATGTAAAGAATATGCCCATCCAGAGCATCCACAACGGATTTGCCCGCCTCTGCCATAGATTCCAAAAAGGCATCCTGATCGCCACTCCACATATTTCCCCCTGTACCACCACTGTGAATATGGGCTTTCCCTTCGGATGAAGCAATGCCAATAGAGATGTTCTTGATTGCCCCTCCGAAACCAGCCATTGCATGGCCTTTGAAATGGGACAGTACAACATAGTAATTATAATTTGCAAAGTTTTTGCCAACATAATTTTCTTTGAGATTATCCCCATCGGAAACAGGCAGTGTCATGGAACCATCCTCATCCATAATGTCCACATCTGCAATATCCGTATACCCATGATCCTTTGCCAGCTGATAGTGCATCTCTGTATTGGCACGCTCACCGCCATAAGCTGTATTACACTCCACAATAGTTGCATCCAGAGATTTTACCAGTTCTCCAATTAAATCCGTCCTTAAATAATTACTGCCATTCTCTCCTGTACTAAGTTTTACTGCAATTTTTCCATCCGGCGATGCCTCCAGTTTTTCATACACTGCCATCAAACCCTTGGAACTGATGTCAGTTGTCATATAGACAACTGAGCTGGTCTCTCCAGACTCTTTCTTTTCAGAAGAAACATCTTTCTGCCCGACATCTTTATTTTCAGTACCATCTGCCGTATCTGCTGTTGTTTCACTAGATTGTATCTGATTGCTGCTATCCTGCTGTTTTTCATCCTGCCCACATCCGGTCAGGGAAAATGCTGCCACAACTGCCAACATAACCCATAAAACAGCTTTCTTCCGTGCTTTTACTTTTTTCATACCATACCCTCCTTTCTACTATGTGACAGTTATCATATTAGTTTTTCTTTCCATATCCCATGCCGGCAAGCCACTCATTAACACTTTCCTGTGCAGAATCTACATCCGGGCGATAGACACCAATCGGCTCCCGTAGTTCTGCCGAATCCGGCAAATCCTTTTTAATGTCCTGAATGGTACTGGCAAGACCTCCTGTTCCATGTGTGCAAAAAGGAATGACCGTCTTTCCTGAAAAATCATATTCTTCCAAAAAACTGTGAACTGCCATCGGGACAGTGTACCACCAATTAGGAAATCCTAAAAAAATAACATCATATTTCTCCATATTATCTACATGGTTTACCAGTTCCGGTCTGACATCCTCTGCTTTTTCCTCTGCTGCCCGGTCAAGGCATTCATCATAGTCACTGGAATAAGGTTCTTTCACTACAATGGAAAACAGTTCACCACCTGTCTGTTCCTGAATCCAGCCTGCCAGTTTTGCTGCGTTTCCGGGTGGAAGAACACTGGCAGATGTTGTTGCATCCACATCGACTGCATCCGGATTTTCCACATGGGTATTTTCTGCCCATGTAAAATACGCAATCAGTATATGCTGTCCAGCATCCTTTTCCACTGCCTCGGGAGAGGCAGAAACATCACTTTCAGTAGATGGTTCTTCTGTCTGCTGTTCTTCAGAACGCTCTACTCTGTCCTGTTCCTGACGGTCTGTTTCCTGTCCACTGCAGGCAGAAAGAGAAAACGCCATAAGCAATATAATCCCCGTCACAATCAATCGCTTCATCTACTTTCCTCCTCATATAATATTCAATTGCAGCCTTTCTTTTATTTCAATGCGGCATATTCTTCCTCTGAAACCGGCTCGCACCATTCATTTGCCGTTTCCTCTCCAGGAACCTCAATAGCAAGATGAGAAAACCAAGAATCAGGCGCAGCACCATGCCAATGCTTGACACCCACCGGAATGTTGATTACACTTCCCGGTGTCATCTCTATGGCATCTTTTCCCCATTCCTGATAGTATCCTCTTCCACCAACACAGATTAACATCTGACCACCGCCACTCTTTGCTTTATGGATATGCCAGTTATTCCGGCATCCCGGCTCAAACGTCACATTAAAAATCGGAACCTGCTCACCAGACACTGGTGCAAGGTAACTCTGTCCTACAAAATATTTTGCAAAGGCATCATTTGGCTCACCGATTGGGAAAAAGATACTGTTCTGATACTTATCCTTCTCTGTCAAGCTTTCAGTTTTCTCATTCCATACATCTTTAGCCAGACGGAATACTGCCCATCCTTTCGGCCATCCCACATACATAGTCGCATGGGTAATAATTGCTGCTATTTCTTCTTTTGTTACCCCATGCTTTTTTGCATTTTCCAAATGATAAGTAAGGGATGAATCCGTAATACCGGATGCCATCAGCGATACCACCGTAATGATACATTTTGTTTTAACCGGAATAGCGTCCTCATTCCACACTTCCCCAAACAGCACATCATCATTTAGATGTGCAAACATTGGTGCAAATTCTCCAAGGCTCTCTCTGCCTGCTGTCTGTACTATCTTTTCACTCATTTTGATATCCTCCATTTATTTATATTTTTAACTGATGCTACGTATTTCTATCTACTTTTGGCCCTGGCATCATATTTTTTGATTACCTGTTGACCATACATGCTTTTCCTTCGCATTTGCCGGTTTGTTCTGTGCCATTACCCCTGCTAAGGCGTGCGGCACGTAAGGTTCTTCCAAATATGCAGTTTCATCCTCCGTCAGTTCCAAATCCACTGCCTTTGCTGCACCCTCGATATGATGAAATTTCGTTGCGCCTACTACCGGGGAAGTCACTTTTGTAAGCAGCCATGCCAGAGAAACCTCTGTCATGGTAACACCACGTTTTTCCGCAATTTCCTGTACCCGTCCTATGATTACTCCATCCTGTTCCTTTGTTGCATCATATTTGAATTTTGCATAGCTGTCCTCCTGCATCCGCTTACTGTCCTCTCCCGGCTTTTTCGCGAGCCTGCCGCTTGCTAAAGCACTATACGGAGTCATCGCAATGTTATCCTCATAACAAAACGGAGCCATTTCACGTTCTTCTTCCCTGAAAATCAGATTATAATGCCCCTGCACAGATACAAACTTTGCAAATCCTTCTTTTTCAGCCAGTGCATTTGCTTTGGCAAGCTGCCATGCATAACAGTTGGAAATTCCGATATAACGTGCCTTTCCAGCCTTTACCACGGCATTCAGTCCTTCTAAAATATCATAGATTGGTGTCTGATAATCCCACATATGATAGATATAAAGGTCAACATATTCCATTCCAAGATTTTCAAGACTCTTGTTTATCATTTTTTCAATGTGCTGCTGCCCGGATATGCCTGCCTCGATTTCCTCCTGTGTCCTCGGCAGGAATTTTGTTGCAACCACAACCTCGTCACGTTTTGCATAATCCCTAAGCGCTCTTCCCACATACTGTTCACTGGTACCGCTCTGGTAAGCAATAGCAGTGTCGTAGAAATTCACTCCCAAGTCCAACCCTCTCTTAATAATCTCTCTGGAATGTTCCTCATCCAGTGTCCATGAGTGCTGT
>CAMWYM010000065.1 GCA_947178475.1 uncultured Clostridium sp.
CCTTTGCAGAATACTGCCACATTATATAATTTATTTTTGTAGGCAAGAGGCATCCCCACCACATACAGAATATCCATGTCCCTTGTGGCTTTCAACAGGGTTTCCAGAGTACACCTGCAGCCATCCAGCAGGGTGTCCTGCAAAAACAAATCCCCGCAGGTATAACCTGAAAGGCAAAGCTCTGGAAAAACCAGCAGTTTTACCCCCTCTTTAGCCGCCTCTCTGATGCATTCCAAAATCAGTTTTCCATTATAATCACAGTCCGCTACCCTAAGTTCCGGTGAAGCTGCTCCTACCTTGATAAATCCATCCTTCATTGCTACTATCCTTTCAAAAAGCATCTTTTCCGCACAATTTCTCCAAACTATGCTGTGTTCACTATACATGATTCTTATCAGAATTACAAGAAAAAGGATTACGAAGCCTTTCGTAACCCTTAAATAAAATCAATATTCTTAATCCTATTATGCCATCAAAATGCATTTTCATACTCTCCACGGCTGCACCATGTTATTTTGCTGCAATCACATCCGCCATGTCATACATCCCTGCTGGCTTACCTGCCAGAAACTTAGCTGCCTCTATAGCACCCTTTGCAAATACAGATTTGGAATATGCAGTGTGACTGAAGGTAATCACCTCGTCTGTCCCTGCAAAAATCACGTCATGTACACCGACAATCGTTCCACCTCTCACCGCTGAAATACCGATTTCCTTATCCGGTCTTGGCTCACTGCGCCCGCTTCTGTCATAGACATACTCATATTCATTTCCCAAGGCATCATTCACCGAATCCGCCAAGGCGAGTGCAGTTCCGCTTGGCGCATCCTTTTTCAGTCTGTGATGCTGCTCTACCACCTCAATATCATATCCGGCCTCCCCGAATACCTTTGCTGCATCCTTTAACAGCTTTAACAGTGTATTGATACCAAGAGACATATTGGCAGACTTTAGTATAGCAACCTCTTTGCTGGTTTCCTTTACTTTTTCAAGCTGTTCGGCACTGAGCCCCGTTGTACAGAGTACCACCGGAATCCCTTTTTCTCCGCTGAATTTCAGCAAATCATCTACCGCCACGGCAGCAGCAAAGTCCACAATCACATCTGCCTCTACATTGCAATCATATATACTGGTGAACACCGGATAGCCGTTATCCCTTATATCTGCAATATCAATTCCTGCCACGATTTCAATATTACTATCCTCCCGTACCAGCTCCGTAATCACCTGTCCCATATGACCGTTACAGCCATGCATAATCATTCTAACCATTCAATTCCTCCTATCAGCTTATCCTTAAGCTTTTTCACCCTCTTGACACGATCACCATTTCTCTGACTATCCTACAATCTCCCAAACTGCTATACAAGCTTTATTCCGTAATCTGCCATGGCCTTTCTGATTTTGTCTACACTTTCCGGTTCTGCCTCTGTCATCGGCATTCTCACTGTTCCGCCGCAAAGTCCTGCAAGCTCTACAGCCTTCTTAACCGGAATCGGATTCACCTCACAAAACATTGCATCACATAAATCGATTGCTTTTAGCTGCAACGCAAGAGAACCTGCTACATCCCCGTCCAGATACTTCTGTACCATATCATGCGTATCCTCTGGAATAATATTGGCAGTTACCGAAATAACACCCTTACCGCCAAGAGACAGCAGTGGGACAACCTGATCATCATTTCCGGAATAAATGTCGATACAGCCCTCTGCCAGCTGTGCCAGTTTTACTACCTGCGAAATATTGCCGGAGGCTTCCTTGATTGCCACTATATTCTTTACGTTTCGGGCAAGCGTTACCGCTGTAGCCGGCTGGATATTGCACCCTGTTCTTCCCGGTACATTATACATGATAATCGGGATATTCACTGCCTCTGCAATAGCAGTATAATGCTTGATCAGACCCTTTTGGGTTGCTTTATTATAGTACGGAGTCACCACCAACAGTGCATCTGCCCCTACCTCCTCTGCTTCCTTAGAAAGCTTAACCGCTGTTTCCGTGCAGTTGGAGCCGGTGCCTGCGATAACCGGCATCCTCTTATCAACATATTCAACGCATTTTGCAATGACCTCCATATGTTCTTCCTCCGTCATTGTGGAAGCCTCACCTGTGGTGCCACAGATAACAATGGCATCGGTCTTATTTGCAACATGGTACTCCACTAAAGACTTTAACTTGTCGAAATCCACCGCTCCGTCCGCTTTAAAAGGTGTGACTAATGCTACTGCTGAACCTGTAAAAATTGACATACCTACTCTCTCCTTTTCTTTAAAAAATACTGTTTACTCTCCTAACAGTCAAAGACCCCGCCGCAAGCAGCGGGAATAAAAAATGCCCCGTCAGCAGTGTGCCGGCGAAGCCTTATCGCTCTTTCCTTATTCCGTAGCACTCCACCTGATACTTGACCATACATTTACATATATCGCCAACTCATCTTCTCTCGGTGACAGACATATAGCTCTTAACTATACATCCAGACAGGATACCCATAAGGAGATATCCCTCTTCGGCACGCGCCCCTTTCACCGCTCGTCACTAAGCCTTATCTTTCCCAGCCGTTACTCTTGACACATGCGCCTCTACACTTAGACGAAAACATCTTCTTTATTTAACCGCTACTATCATAACACCTTATCATATCAGTGTCAACCAAATACAGCTAATTCTCCATAAAGCACAATACCTCCGGTCCTTATTCATCGTAAGATACCAGAGATAACCGATTAAAAAAACGACTGACCTAAAGCCGCCGTTTTGCCGGATATATTATCCTTTCATACAACATCAGCAACCTTAAGCGGACTTAAGATTGCTTAATTGAATGTTACAATGAATTGCGCTGATGCGCAAGTAGGTCATCAATTTTCTCCGAAAATTGGTGACATATGTTATATTATGTAACTGTTAAATATTATCATATTACTTCGCTTCAATATGGGACAGCAGGGACGCCTTCTTTCGAATACTCTCCGGACAGTTTCTTCCGGTAAGGATTAATTTAACTGTGCTGTTAACGCGAAGCAACTCCGCAATATCTTCCTCATCTAAGATATTGTAATCCATCAACCCCAACACTTCATCCAAAATCACTACATCTGAGCTTCCCGTATCAATAACCTTCTTTGCATAGTGAAAACTGTTCTTGACCTTGGTCCGCTGCTCCTCGCGTTCCTCAAAGCTTAACTCACCGTATGGTTTCTCACTATTTTCAAATGTAAAGAAATTAATGTCATCATATTGGTCTAAAGAGCTATAGTCCGCATCTGTTCCCTTCAAAAATTGTACAATCGTCACTGTCTCACCAGCCCCGACAGCCTTCACTGCCAGCCCCATTGCGGCAGCAGTCTTTCCATATCCTGCACCGTATATCACATGCACATTTTCCATATTCTTTCACCTCATGCTTTGAGTCTGTATTTTTCTGTCACAAAATAACTGCGTATTCCTTCAGACCCTACCATATGCTAAATTGCTTACAAAATGCAATACTAACATAATATATTTGAAAATGCAATAGTCATCCTATCTAAAACAAAGCCTTCCACCGGACCCTAGTCCTCCTGTTAATCGCAGGTATCGATGATTCCTCACCCACAGCTCCTATTCCAGGCACTCCATCTTGCTGACAGACACCTCATAGGCTACCCGGTTGACCACCTCTTCATTCTCCATTTTCTTCTGATATTCACGGCTCTGGATTCTTCCCCATATTGCAACGTGCTCTCCCACATCCAACTTACCGGCAAACCTTGCATTTCTTCCCCAGCAAATACAGGGAATATAATCTGATTTACCGTAGGCACGGTTTACTGCCAGTAGAACATCTGCAATTTCTCTTCCCAATGGTGTCATACGGTAAACCGGTGCTTTGCAGATATAACCATCTAAATAAATCTGATTCGGATGCTGCATCTCATCCTCTTCATCTAATATATTTAACTCTCTCACAAACAGCGATAAAATAAGGCGGTTCTTTGTCTCCTCGTGCTTATTATAGGAACGGAACTGCCCCTTTGCCTCAATATGCTCACCTAAATGATCCACATCTACATCAATCAAACGGTCAGAAATCATCAAAGGAATCACATCTGTGGCATCACTTAACCTGCTTACCAGCAAGTCCACCATGTAAAATCCCTCTCCAAAAATTTCATGGCTGAAACGAAACTCCGAAATAATTTCCCCTGCCACCACTGCCTGATTATTGCTTAACGCTTTTTCTGTCATCTTTTTTCTCCTTCCATGTACCTTAAAAGTCTTTTTGCACAATAAATGATTCTGAGTTTGTAAATACTAAATATTGTATCAAGCGTTTTGAAATACATTTATCATGTACTATATATTAGTACAGAAAGTCATTTTATAGAACGGGGATTTTTCTTCTAAAAAAGACTACTTTTGTCGATTTAAGGTGCTTCTCTGTCGCATGGCCTCATACATCAACACCGTTGCAGCTGTTGCCGCATTTAACGACTCCACTTTTCCCGCCATCGGAATGCTGATTTTACAATTGCATGCACTAATTAAGGCTTCAGAAAGACCGTTCCCCTCATTACCAATGCAAAAAATTGTCGGATAGCAGTAATCCTCGTCATAAAAGCTTGTACCCTGGGTATGTGCGCTGTAGGTCCGGCATCCTTTCCGGTTCAATTCCAAAATCTGCTGCGTCAGATTTTCCACATAACAAAAGGGGACACGAAAAATCGAACCCATGGTAGATCGCACCACCTTAGGATTATATATATCCACCGTATCACGGCTCATGAATATACCAGTTACTCCCGCACCTTCTGCCGTCCGCACAATAGTTCCCAAATTTCCGGGATCCTGTAAATTTTCAATTGCCAGAATAAGCGGTGCCATAGATGTATCAAGGCGGCAGACTTCCTCCGGTTCATAGTGTTTTCTTTTCACTATACTCACCACACCCTGAGGCGTCCTTGTATCGGATATTGTATCCATAACATGATCTGCTACCAGTTCAAAAGATATCTCCTTAAATAATTCCCGGTGAGAATGATAAAATTCCTCCGTTGCGTAGGTTTCCACATGCATATGTTGAGGAATCTCCGCAAACATCCGAAGCCCCTCCACCAGAAAAATATCCTGTTTTCTACGCTCCTTTGCATTTTTCAAACATTTATTTAAATTTTTAATCTTACTGTTTGATGTACTGGTTATCATCATTCACACCCTCTGCTTTCCTGCATTGTCCTATCTTCTCTCCCGCATAGACAGCTTTCCCGCCTTGACAATCACTCTGCCCTCACCCAGCAGCTTCCTCATATCTCGCAAAAAGACCTCCGTTGCATCAGCCTTAAACTGCGGTCCCAATGCCTTCATCAACCTCTCCTCCTTGAGCATCACAATGACTTCAGCATCTCCGGGATAATTGTCTACAATCTCATAAATTGCCTGCTGCTTATCCATAAAATCCTTCCTGCTGTCACACTGGATATAAATCTGTTTCGGCACCTCCGCAAAGGGTACCACCTTCTCCAGCAAAAGCTTACCCTCGCTCTCACTGATAGACGCCCTTCCATAGACAAAAATTTTGTTATCCTGTTCCAGATATTGCCGGTACTGGTCATACTTCTTTGGAAATACTACCACCTCCACCATACCCACTAAATCCTCTAACGTAATAAATGCCATGTTCTGATTATTCTTTGTCAGTTTCACGGTTTTAGCCGAAACCATTCCTCCCAGTGTATAAAAAATCTGGTCCTTGGCCTCTGTTTCACCACTCTCCGGATCCGGCACAAAGTCAAGCGTCGTAGCATCTATGTTATCGCTCATCAATTTCTGGTAGTCCTCCAGCGGATGCCCACTGACATAGATTCCCAATACCTCTTTTTCATACGACAGCATTTCCTCTCTGTCATACTCCTTCACATCCGGATATACAATATCAAAGTCTTTCTTCTCCTCCTCACTGAGAAAATCCACTAACGACATCTGCCCGGTTATGGCACTTTTTTTCTCCCGATTCACGGTATCCATGACCTGCAGATAAATCATCATCATCTGTCGCCGGTTTGCCCCGAAGCTGTCTAAAGCACCGGATTTAATAAAGCTCTCTATCGTACGCTTATTGACCTCCTTGTTAGACATACGGCTGATAAAATCCTTCAAATCCTTAAATCTGCCGTGTTCCTCCCTCTCCTCGACAATGGAATTAATCACCGGTCTTCCCACACTTTTCAAGGCAGAAAGTCCGTAGCGTATCGCATGATTCGACACGGAAAAATGACTGTAGCCCTCATTTATGTCAGGAGGAAGTATCTTGATTCCCAGCTTGCGGCAATGCGCAATATACTCAGACACCTTGTCGGTACGGTCCAATACGGAGGTAATCAGAGCCGCCATAAACTCCTCCGGATAGTGGCATTTTAGGTAAGCGGTCTGATAGGCTACCACGGCATACGCCGCCGCATGGGATTTATTAAAAGCATATTTTGCAAAATCAATCATTTCGTCAAAGATCTTATTTGCAGTCTTCTCATCAATACCGCGATTGATACAGCCGGGGACATGTTCTTCCTCGTTACCATAAACGAAATTCTGACGTTCCCGCTGCATCACATCACCCTTTTTCTTTGACATTGCACGGCGTACCAAATCGCTCCGCCCAAGAGTATAGCCTGCAAGCTCCATCACAATCTGCATAACCTGCTCCTGATAGACAATACAGCCATAGGTAGGTGCCAGTATTTTTTCCAGCTGTGGACAATCGTAGGTAATGGTTTCCGGGTGGTCCTTGCCCTTAATATATAAAGGAATAAAATCCATTGGTCCCGGACGATACAGTGATATTCCCGCAATTACATCCTCTATATTACGCGGCTTCAGCTCCTTCATGAAGCTCTTCATTCCGTTACTTTCAAGCTGAAAGATACCGTCTGTCTGTCCGGTGCTCATCAAATCATAAACGGCAGTATCACTCATATCCAGATGGTCAATATCAATATCTATCCCCCTGCTCTGTTTAATATTTCGCACTGCATCCTGAATCACAGTAAGTGTTCTCAGTCCCAGAAAATCCATTTTCAGCAGTCCCAGCTCCTCAATGGTAGTCATGGTAAACTGCGTTGTGATTGCCTCCTCTGTGCCCCGGGAAAGAGGTACAAATTCATCTATCGGCTTTTGTCCAATCACCACACCTGCTGCATGCATGGAAACATGCCTCGGAAGCCCCTCCAGCTTCCGGGAGGTGTCAATCAGATATCGCACATCATCCTCGTCGCCGTATGCTTTCTTCAAATCGGCAGAAAGCTCTAATGCCTCGCTAATGGTAATATTATGTCCATTTGCTCCCATGGGAACCATTTTTGCCACACGGTCTACCGCTGCATAAGGCATATCCAGTGCACGACCTACATCCCGAAGAACCATACGGGCCGCCATGGTTCCAAAGGTAACAATCTGCACAACCTTCTCCTTACCATACTTGCGGACAACATAATCAATAACCTCCTGCCTGCGCTCATAACAAAAATCCACATCAATATCGGGCATGGATACACGCTCTGGATTTAAGAAGCGCTCAAAGAGGAGATTAAAACGGATAGGATCAATATCGGTAATTCCCAGGCAATAACTGACAATGGAACCAGCAGCGGAACCACGCCCCGGTCCTACCGCTATTCCGTTATCCTTTGCATATTTGATAAAATCCCATACAATCAGAAAATAATCCACATAACCCATTTTCTCAATGGTCGACAGCTCATAATCCAATCTTTCCTGTAAATCATCAGTTACCGGTGAATAACGTCTATCCAACCCCTCCTGACACAGTGCTTTAAGATAACTATAGGCAGTAAATCCTTCCGGCACCTCGTACTTCGGCACCTTCTGTTCTCCAAAAACAATTTCCACATTACACCGCCGGGCAATCTCGCCCGTATTGTCAATCGCCTCTTTAGCGTAGGGAAACAGCGCCGCCATCTCCTCCGGAGATTTCAGATAATACTGTCCGCCATCATAACGCATGCGGTCTGTATCCGATACCTTCTTATTTGTCTGTATGCAAAGAAGAATATCATGTGCCTCGGCATCACTTTCCCGGACATAATGAATATCATTGGTTGCCACCAGTGGTATCCCAGTCTCCTGATGAAGCCGCATCAACCCCTGATTCACCGTTTTCTGGTCGTCAATACCATGGTCCTGCAGCTCCAGAAAATAATTATCCTGTCCAAAAATCTCCAAATGCTCCAGCGCTGCTTTCTTTGCCTCTTCATAAAAGCCCTGGCGCAGATAGGTGGCAACCTCCCCAGCGAGACAGGCAGAAAGTGCAATAATTCCTTCGTGAAACTCCTTTAGCAGCTCCCGGTCTACCCTCGGCTTATAGTAATAGCCCTCGGTAAAGCCTCTTGACACCAGCTTCATCAGATTGTGGTAACCGATATCATTTTCTGCCAGCAGCACCAAATGATAATACCTTCCCTCTTCTCTTCCGGCTTCTCGGCTAAAACGGGACTCAGGTGCTACATAGACCTCACATCCGATAATCGGTTTAATATTCTCTGCCTTTGCCGCCTTATAAAAATCAATCACCCCATACATAACTCCGTGGTCCGTTATGGCAATACTGTCCATGCCAAGCTCCTTAGTATGGTGCACTAATTCCTTTATTTTGGAAGCTCCGTCCAACAGACTATATTCCGTATGCACATGCAAATGTGTAAAACTCATGTTTCTCCTCCGCATATCTTTGCTTATTTTTTCCATGCTTCATCCGTTTTTTAATCATCCCGTGTCGATCCTATATCCTCTCTCTCCTAACTGCCTTAGTGAGTATCTCCTTTTTTATATAGGCCAACGTTTCATCCTCACCCTTTTCTGCCAGCATCACTAAAAGCTGTTCCAATAATGCCGCCGATTCCGGGTGGAGCAGATATTTTGCCTTTCCCTTTCGAAAATACATTATCGGCATGTCATCGGTATAGCTGTCCCGGTTATAATTCTTACTGGCGGCGACTCTGTCACAAAACATCTCCACCACGTACTTTACCGGCATTTTCATCCCGCATACTCCCCCATTTTCCAAATCATAATCCAGCCAATATTCCAGATGATGCTTATTTCTTCCCTTATGGTGAAGCCATGCAGACGTATACCCCTTATCCTCACGCTCTGCATTATTAGGACTTCTTGTCCCCTGATAATACTTGGCTCCCACCAGAAATTCCGTCGGTCCATATTTGGACAAGTCATGCAACAGACCCTGTTTGTACATACCCAGACGAAAGCATGCTTTCATCACCAGCCACTTATGATGATTTATAGTCTTTAAATGCTGCCACCATTTCATATACTGCTCCCTTACCACTATCAAAATTAAATAAATTCTATGACATCGTTATCTTTTCTCTGCTCCTTAGGAAATAAAAGCTGTATTCATCCGCTGATTGGGACGCTAACTGAATCCCGATTTCAAACATCCGGCTGTTCAGCCTGTGATACATCAAATCTCTTTCCCAGTGTATTCCCATAATGTACTCCCGTTCCCGGGAAGTTAATACAGCTAACTGTTTTTCCAGTTCTTCAGCATCATTTCTCATCATTTGGCCAAAGGGACAACTCATATACGAAGCCTTCTCTCCATTTTTGCCAATGCGCTCTAACAGCTGCTCTCGCAGCTTTCCTCTGGATTTGGTGCGAAGGGAACAGGCTTTAAACCCAGTCTCCTCCACCGGAAGTTCAAAGAGAAGAATACCTGAATCCGTCATATATTTATATACTGTCTGTTCCACACGTTCCCTCGGTGTAGGAAAATCCAATTCCTTTATAATCTGGTCTATAGTATATCCCGATTCTGCCAGATGGCGGATTGCACCGCCGCTTGCCATGTCATGCATAAAATCAGACAATGCCGCCTCAAAGTATTCCGGTCTCTTTGCCATTCTTTACTCCTCCTCACACTGTAAACAATAACATTCCTACAGTCTTTACGATAAAAGCCATAATCCATGCAAGGATACACTGCTCAGCAACAATTGCTGCTGCCCATTTCACTCCCAGCTCCCTCTTAATAGAGGATACCGCCGCAACACAGGGTGTATACAACAGACAAAATACCAAAAGTGCTGCCGCTGACACCGGACTTAACAGGGCAGTCAAATTATCAGTACTTCCAAACAGTACTGACAGAGTAGACACTACACTTTCCTTCGCCATAAAGCCCGCAATCAGCGATGTGGAAATCCGCCAATCCCCGAAGCCCAAAGGTGCAAACACCGGCGCAATCATTCCCGCCAGCACCGCCAGAATGCTGTTTTGGGAATCCGAAACCATATTAAGCTGTAAATCAAAGGTCTGCAAAAACCAGATAACGATTGTAGCAATAAAAATCACAGTAAAGGCCCGCTGTAAAAAGTCCTTCGCCTTATCCCACAAAAGCTGTGCCACATTTCTGGCTCCAGGCAGACGATAATTCGGCAGCTCCATGACAAAGGGCACCGCCTCTCCCTTAAACAACGTCCTGCGGGAAAGCAGAGCCACCAAAACTGCGACTACAATACCGGTAAAATACAGGCCTATCATAATCAGTGCACCCTGTTCCGGGAAAAATACAGCAGTAAAAAATCCATAAATCGGCAATTTTGCCGTACAGCTCATAAAAGGAGTCAAAATAATCGTCATTTTCCGGTCACGCTCAGAAGGCAGAGTGCGGCTCGCCATAACCCCCGGCACTGTACAGCCAAAGCCGATCAGCATCGGTACAATACTGCGCCCCGAAAGTCCAATCTTACGCAGCAGCTTATCCATAACAAAGGCAACCCGTGCCATATAACCACTGTCCTCCAGCATAGAAAGAAAGAAAAAGAGAGTAACAATAATTGGCAGAAAACTTAGCACACTTCCCACTCCGTTAAATATTCCGTCAATAATCAGTGAGTGCAGCACTTCATTCACATTCCATACCGTAAGCGCATGGTCGGCAAGCTCTGCCACCCGGTCAATAACCGTTTCCAACAGTCCCTGAAGCCATGCCCCGATTACATTGAACGTAAGAAAAAACACCAGTGCCATAATACCAATAAATGCAGGGATTGCCGTAAACTTTCCAGTGAGTATGCGGTCAATTTTTCTGCTTCTCTCATGCTCCCTGCTCTCCTTTGGTTTCACCACCGTTTCCTCAACCAACCTATTAATAAAGACAAACCGCATATCCGCAATGGCGGCAGCACGATCAATCCCTCGTTCCTCCTCCATCTGGCAGATAATATGCTCAATCATTTCCTGCTCATTTTGGCTGAGCTTTAACGCTTCCAATACAATCCGGTCACCCTCCACCAGCTTACTGGCAGCAAATCTCACCGGTATTCCTGCTGCCACGGCATGATCTTCAATCAGATGAATAATGCCATGCAGACATCGATGTACTGCACCACCGTTATCATCTTTATCACAAAAATCAATTCTGCCCGGTCTTTCCTGATAGCGGGCAACATGCAGGGCATGGCTTACCAGCTCGTCAATACCCTCGTTTTTGGCAGCAGAAATAGGCACCACCGGAATACCCAGCATTGCCTCTAGCTCATTGATATGCACAGAACCACCGTTCCCACGCACCTCATCCATCATATTTAACGCTAACACCATGGGAACATCCAGCTCCATCAACTGCATCGTCAGATAAAGATTTCTCTCAATATTGGTCGCATCTACAATATTGATAATTCCCGTTGGTTTTTCCCGAATAATAAACTCCCTTGTGACAATTTCCTCGCTGCTGTAGGGAGACATGGAATAAATTCCCGGCAAATCCGTAACCAGAGTATTCTGACTTCCCCGGATGGAACCGCTCTTCTGGTCCACTGTCACGCCCGGAAAGTTACCTACATGCTGGTTTGCGCCGGTCAACTGATTAAACAGTGTTGTCTTACCACAATTCTGATTCCCCGCCAGGGCAAAGGTGAGAGTTGTCCCCTTGGGCAGCGGATTCTCGTCCGCTTTTACATGGTATCTCCCTCCCTCACCAAAGCCGGGATGTTCCCTATTTTGCTTATATTTATCCGTGCGCCCTTTTCCGGTGTCACTCTTACCCTCTACAGGTTTGATTTCTATTTTCTCTGCATCTGCCAGCCGCAGGGTCAGTTCATACCCATGAACCCTTAATTCCATAGGATCACCCATCGGAGCATATTTTACCAGAGTCACCTCTGCTCCCGGTATCACTCCCATATCCAAAAAATGCTGGCGCAAAGCGCCTTCTCCTCCCACAGCGGTCACCTGCGCTGTGCTTCCCAGTTCCAGTTCCTTTAATGTCATTATCCGCAGTCCTCTCCATTTATCTACTTATCAAATAATAACATATTCTCGCAGGAAACGCCACTGAAACTAATTCACCCTTCTATCTCCCCCTCCGAAGCCTTCAATATCTTATCTGCCGCCTGTTTTCCCTCAGCTGTCTGGTTCGTTATGGTCATTTCCAGCCATTTTCCCTGCCGATACCGTATCAGCCCTGCAATCCCCGTAATCGTCCATGTAAGACCTGTTGCAAGCCATACCGACCAAAGCCCGATGGAAAAGAAGGTTACCAGCAAAAATGAGAATCCGATTCTTCCACACACCTCAATTGCACCGTTAATCATCGCATAGAAGGTATCATTGGCACCGTTTAAAAGTCCTCTTGTAATATAAATCAAGCCCAGCGGAAAGAACATCAGACTGGTAATCTTAAGTCCTGTCGTTCCGATGGCAATGACTTCTGCCTCCTTTACAAAGCAGCTCACCACCAGATTACCGCCAAGATAGCATACCAGAAGCATAGTAACGCTGATACCCGCAACTATCCATGCACTTTTCTTAAGTGCAGTCCTCACGCGCTTACTTTTTCCGGCTCCCATGTTCTGACCGGTAAAGTTAGCTATAGCCATGCCAAGAGAATTAAAAGGCTGCTGAACGAGCTGCTCCACACGACTGGTGACGGTAAATGCACTGACCACCGCCTCATCGAATGCATTGACAAACCGCTGCAGCACCACACAGGAAACGGCAATCAGCATACTCTGTACTCCCAGCGGCATGCCTACCTGAAAGCAGAGCACAAAAATCTGATAATCCAGCCTCAAGTGTTCCCGTTTCAGCTGAAAATATGGATTTTTTGCCACACCATAGAACAGGCTGGCAACTGCTGCTATACTCTGTGCAATAATTGTCGCCCAGGCTGCGCCCTTTACTCCCATCCCAAGGCAGACTACAAACAAAATGTCCAGTGCAATATTAATCACCGTTGCTATGATTAGAAAAATGAGGGGGGTTTTAGAGTCTCCTAATGCTCTCATGGTCTGTGCCGCATAGTTATACACTGCAACCGCAATCGTCCCCCCACAGATAATATGCATATAGTCCACCGCATCCTGAAGCTGCACCTGCGGTGTCTGCAGTAATTCAAGAATCGGTCTCGCCAGCACTAAGCCGAGCACACTCAGCAAAACACCTGACAGAACCACGATATAAAAGGAATTAGCAAGTGTTTTTTTCACTTCCTTTTCATTTCCCGCACCAAAGTGCTGTGCCACAATGATTCCCGCACCGGAAGCCAAACCATTACAGAAGGAGAAAAACAAAAAAGTGAGGGAGCCGGTACAACCGATGGCCCCCAGCGCATTTGCGCCCTCATGCTGCCCAACAATAGCACTGTCGGCAATATTATACAATTGTTGAAACAGATTCCCCAACAGCATGGGCATCATAAATTTGATTAACAGCGGAGTAACCTTCCCCTGTGTCATATCCTTAACAAGCTGCGCCATAATCTATCGTCCTTTCCCAAATGCACTCACGAAAACCGATTAAACTACTCTCTTTTAGCCACCTGCCAGCCCTGAGTATGCCCCAGAAACAGCCGCTGTGCAATTTACGGTAAATTTCATTTTTTCATTTAAGCATTTTTCTTGAATATATGATATAATAATCCTATCAAAAAATAGTATAAATCTATCCAGGAGAAATAACATGCACACTTTATATGAAGCTTCCGACACACTGAATATGCCATATGAATGTTTTATTTACGACACACAGCAAAACAGCTTTCCCATCCGCCCTCACTGGCACTACTTTGTTGAAATGATATACATATTGGACGGAACGGCTGAAATGTATGACGGGGAGGACAGATATATCATTCCAGAAAACGGGATGATTTTATTCCATCCCAAGTCCATTCATTCAATTTATGTGACAAATAGCCATTTTCTCCGGTATGCTGTACTGAAATTTGACATTAACCAGCTCAATGCCACCCCTTCCTACTCACCAAGGCTTTCCAGCATCCTTAAAAGTGCACGCGAGAAAAATATGCCAGTCTATTTTGATGCAGACACCACCGTCAGTATGGAGTGTAAGGATTTATTTTTAAAGTGTATTGAAGAGCTCAACGAAAAGAAATACGGTTATGATCTGCTGATACAGACCCACCTGTATAATCTGGTAATGAAAATCATACGACAGTGGCAGGAATCCGGTTTTTCCATTGAAAATGATATGTTCCAGAACAATGTACCCTATGATATTGACAGCATTACTGAATATATTGACCTCCATATCAAAGACAATCTCCAAGTGAGCGAAATCGCCAAAAAATGTGGTATGAGCTATTCCTGTTTTGCCAAAAAATTCAAGGCAATATACGGTATAAGCTGTAAAGAATATATAGAACGTTTCCGCATATTCAAAATAGAAGATTTTCTGCTATTTACTGATTTTGACCTGAATTATATCAGCCAGGAAACCGGTTTTTCCGACTGCAGCCATATGATTAAAAATTTCAAGAAATACCGGCACACAACGCCGAAACAGTTCCGACTAAAGAACGGAGAATCGTAAAGCTTATTATTCTGACAAATACAAAGGACACTTTCCAGTAATCTTTGTGAACTCCCGGACGTTATCGCGAACACAAGAAGAACCTCGATTCAGCCTAGGCTGCTTTCTCTTGCCCTAACGGGCAATTCACCTTGCCACTTCGCTTCATCTCGGTCATTCTTGCGTTCCTATAAACAGAAAAACATATTAAAAAGCCCATGAATGCAAGCATTCTGGGCTTTTCCATATACTTTCTGTTCGCAGATAACTGCTTATCTCTTTGAAAACTGTGGCGCTCTTCTCGCTGCCTTCAAACCGTACTTCTTTCTCTCCTTCATTCTTGAATCACGAGTAAGATATCCTGCCTTCTTCAATGCCGGACGGTTGTCTGCATCTGCCTCCAGTAATGCTCTTGAAATACCATGACGGATAGCACCTGCCTGTCCTGTAAATCCACCACCACGAACATTAACCAGTACGTCATATTTACCAACTGAATTAGTAACAACAAACGGCTGATTTACAATTACCTTCAAGGTATCCAATCCAAAGTAATCATCCATATCTCTTTTATTAATTGTAATCTTACCTGTACCAGGTGTTAAATATACTCTTGCAACACTGCTTTTTCTTCTACCAGTTCCGTAAAATCTTGTTGTTTTAGCCACTGCTTTGTCCTCCTTCATTAATACTTAATCTCTAACTCTTTCGGCTGCTGCGCCTGATGTTTATGTTCTGGACCAGCATATACATGAAGCTTGGTAATCATCTGACGTCCCAGAGGTCCCTTTGGAAGCATTCCCTTAACCGCCTTACGAATTACTTCCTCCGGCTTCTTAGCTAAAAGCTCCTTTAATGTTGTCTCCTTCAGACCACCAACATAGCCTGAATAATTGTAATATACCTTCTGGTCTAATTTCTTTCCGGTCACTTTAATCTTATCTGCATTTACTACGATCACATAATCACCTGTATCTATATGAGGTGTAAAGGTTGGCTTATTTTTTCCTCTTAAAATACTTGCGATTTCGGATGCCAAACGTCCTAATGTATGTCCTGTAGCATCAACTACATACCACTCTCTGTTAATTGTTGATGGGCTTGCCATATAACTCTTCATGGTGTTCCTCCTTAAAAAATCCAATAAATTTCAATCATGTGTACAATCCGATAAAGCCCATTGCAATGTCCGAAACAACAGTCCCCATCACGTACATCCTGATATATGTCGCTGTTCTTCTGATAAAACCACCTTTTATCAATCAGAAATCCAGCAACTGCTAAACTATACAAAACCGGGGCTAATGGTTATTTGTACAGTTTCTGCCTATTGTCACAGTAAAATATTATATTACAAATGAATTTCCATGTCAACGAATTTTTATCCAAAAAATCCCGAAAATTTCTAAAATTTCTGTAGAAATTCTCTGAATACAGATATATTTCATGATTCCTTCCACATATATAAAGAACCACGTTAAAAGGAACCATTGCGGAGCTTTCCTTTACTTTGCAACAGTCCCTTCTATGCGCCTTTAATTAAATATCAGCTTTAAATGATGTATGGCTCTAAAGCCTTTAAAATCTCTGTATCATCGCCCTCTGTATGAATATTCAAATCAATAGGCTGTGAGATATCTAAACTAAAGATTCCCATTATGGATTTCGCATCAATAACATATCTGCCAGAGACCAAATCAAACTCTGCATCAAATGTAGCAATATCATTTACAAAACTTTTCACCTTGTCAATAGAATTTAAAGAAATTTTAACTGACTTCATATCGAATCCTCCTTAAAATATTTGCCACATGGCAAGTCTGCTATTATGATAACTTTTTAAATGCTAAAAGTCAATATAAAAAAGGATAAAAATGTCACAATGCCACATCTAAAATCATCATTATCAAAAATCCTACAACAAATCCAGTAGTACCACCTTTACTCTCACTGCAAAAATGCGCCTCAGGTATCAGTTCCTGCACCACCACATATATCATCGCTCCGGAAGCAAAGGCAAGAAGCAGTGGCATCCAGCTCAAAACAGCCCCATAAAGCAGTGCAGACAAAACTCCAAAAATCGGCTCTACAACAGCAGACAAGCTTCCAATCAAAAAGGCACTTTTCTTTTCCATCTCATCCCGTATCAAGGACAGAGACACGGCCGTCCCCTCCGGAAAATTCTGAATCCCTATCCCTACTGTCAAGGCAATGGCTCCCGATAACAGCCCAATATTCTCCAGAGCACTCTTTGCTGCGGCAAAAGCGATTCCCACTGCCATTCCCTCCGGAATATTATGCATCGTAATGGCAAAGAGCATCATCAATGTACTTTTTCTACATTTTTTTAACTGATGATTCTGCTGCAAACGATAATACATTTTCTGAAATACAGAATCTGTTGCATATAATAGGATAACACCCAAAACAAATCCAACAGAGCACACCAGCCAGCTAATCTGTCCCAACTGCTGAGCCTGCTCCATTCCTGGTGTTAACAAAGACCATATAGACGCAGCCACCATGACCCCCGCAGCAAACCCCAAAAATACAGACTGTATTTTCTCATTTATCTCCTGTTTCATAAAAAATACACTAGCTGCTCCTAGTGTAGTAATTCCAAATGTAAACAATGTACCTACTAAAGCATATAGTACTCCACCCATCACATTAACACAATCCTGACATATTTCTTGCCCTGTTTAAGATATCATATGCAATAGCCCCTGAAATGCCACTTCCTATTGTACAGTTTTTATTTGGTTTTAAAAATGTACTTATGCAATTATCGTGATTTATTCAATTTTATATATCACATTTTCTCAATATATAACTATCCTCTATTATTTCATACTGTTTTAAAAAATTCTTGAATCTATCTCCTAAATATGCTATATTATAGATATAAAAGAAGCAACCGCCCACAAAGTGGTTAGCCTCGTAAGTAAGTTATAAGCCTACCTTCTACGGCCAAGTAACAAGGTAGGCTTATTTATTTTCGCTTGTTGTTCCTATCTATGTAGG
>CAMWYM010000066.1 GCA_947178475.1 uncultured Clostridium sp.
ATTACTAATACTACTAAATATAATTAATAATATATGAGATAGGGCAACCCCCTGTTTTATATCGAAAGGAGTTTTACACAATGAAGATTAGTTGTTCCAAAACAGCGCTGATGAATGGCATCAATATAGTTTCCAAAGCAGTATCCACAAAAAGTACAATGTCTAATCTGCAGTGTATATTGATAGAATCTTCTTTAAGCGAGATTCGCCTGATTGCAAATGATATTGAGTTAGGTATTGAAACAATAATTGATGGAGTCATTACTGAAGCCGGTAGAATTGCATTGGATGCAAAATTGTTAAGTGATATTATCAGAAAGCTTCCAGATAGTGAAGTAATGATTGAAACCAATGCCAATTATCAGGCTAATATTCGTTGTGAACGTTCCAAATTCAATATTATGGGAACCTCAGGAGAAGATTTTAATTATCTGCCGGAGGTTGAAAAAAATAAGTCTATCAGTATTTCACAGTTTACTTTGAAGGAGGTAATTCGTCAGACTATCTTCAGTATTTCAGACCAGGAGAATACTAAGATTATGACTGGTGAATTATTTGAGATAAACGGTGATACATTAAGGGTGGTTTCATTAGATGGACATCGTATTTCCATTCGTAAGGTACAGCTCAAGGAAAGTTATGAAAGCATGAAAGCTATTGTACCGGGTAAAACATTAAATGATATCAGTAAAATTCTTACTGGTGGAGTAGAGGATGAAATACATATCTATTTGACAGATAAACATATTTTATTTGAATTTGAACAGACAAAGGTGGTATCACGTCTGTTAGAGGGTGAATTCTATCGAATAGATCAGATGTTGTCTAATGATTATGAGACAAAGCTAAGTGTTAATAAAAAAGAATTTTTGGATTGTCTTGACAGGGCTTCCTTGTTTATCAGTGAATCAGATAAAAAGCCAATTATTTTAAATATAGAAGAGGAGAATATTTATTTAAAGATTGATTCCTCTCTCGGTTCAATGAATGATGAGATTGAAATAAAAAAAGAAGGTAAGGATTTGCGAATAGGCTTTAACCCCAAATTCTTAATGGATGCCCTTAGAGCCATAAATGATGAGGTAGTTGATATTTATATGATTAATGCAAAATCTCCATGCTTTATAAAAGCTGTGGATGAAAGCTATATTTATTTAATTCTGCCAATCAGTATTGCTGCTTAGGAGGATTTGATTTATGGAAGAAACAGTGGAAGATAAAATAGAAGAAAAGCAGGAAGAAATACAAGAAGAATCCCAGGAAGAAGAAAAGGATAATCTTGAAGAATTACGAGAACAGGCCAGATTAAAAGCACAGAAAAAGCAGCAGAAAATTCGTCAACAGGAGATTAATAGCGGTAAAAAGTGCAGAATTGGTGGAATTGTTGCTGCTGTTGCCGGTATATTAGAGATTTATTTTGGATTTTCCGCTGGAAATGCCACAACAATGGTGATAGGATTATCTTTTATTTGTGCAGGATATTTTTATTATAATATGGGAAAAAGATTGGATCGTAAGCATCATGTAAACGAAGAAAAAGAAACCACCAAACCTAATTAATGATAAATGGAGAGTTCAATGGAAATATTAAAATTAAGAGAAAAAGATGATTTCATTAATTTGAGTCAGCTTCTTAAGGCAATGAATCTTGTAGAATCCGGTGCCATGGCAAAGGAAGTTATCGATGAAGGATTAGTTAAGGTAGACGGAGAGATAGAGAGCAGATACAGAAGAAAGCTCTATGACGGAATGATAGTAGAGTTTGATGGTCAGCAGATTAAGATAGAAAAGTAACCGGTCTGTAAGAAAAAATGATTTTATAAGTCAGTGTTGGTTAAGGTAGGATAATATGTATATTAATTCGTTAGAGCTTAGTCATTATAGGAATTACGATGATTTGTCCATTCAATTTGATCCGGGAATTACTATACTTTACGGAGATAATGCTCAGGGAAAGACCAACATTTTAGAAGCTATTTATTTATCCGGAACGACTAAATCACATCGTGGAAGTAAGGATAAGGATATCATACAGTTTGGAGAGAAAGAATCACATATACGGTTAAAACTTTCTAAGCATGATGTGGGACACCGCATTGATGTACACCTCAAAAAAAATAAAAATAAAGGTGTGGCAGTGGATGGACAGAGTATTAAAAAAAGCGGT
This sequence comes from uncultured Clostridium sp., assembly GCA_947178475.1. Lineage (GTDB taxonomy): Bacteria > Bacillota > Clostridia > Lachnospirales > Lachnospiraceae > CAG-590. Next base: position 2,168 of record CAMWYM010000066.1, read on the forward strand.
GAATTATTTGGAATAATTCATATGATATTTTTTTCCCCTGAGGATTTGGGTATTATTAAAAATGCTCCCTCTGAGAGAAGAAAGTTTATGAATTTGGAGCTTTGTCAGTTAAATAAGCTATATCATAAAAGCTTTGTAAATTATAACAAGGCATTAAATCAAAGAAATACATTATTGAAGCAGATATATTTTCAACCCCAGTTAAAGGATACATTGGATATGTGGGATATGTATCTGATGGAATATGGCAGGTCTATCATTGAGCAGCGGGAAGAATTTATAAAGAATTTGAATAGTATTGTCAAAGGGATCCATTCTCATTTAACAGGAGGAAAAGAATCCATTGAAATAGGTTATGAAAAAAATGTTTCCATAGAAGATTATGAAAATGTGATGAAGAGTAAAAGGGAACAGGATTTAAAATATCAATCTACACAGACAGGACCTCATCGTGATGATATCTGTTTTTATATCAATGATATTGATGTTCGTAAATTTGGTTCACAGGGACAGCAGAGAACTGCTGCGCTGTCATTAAAGCTTGCAGAAATTGAGTTGGTAAAATCTATGATCAGTGATACACCTATTTTGTTATTGGATGATGTGATGAGCGAGTTAGACAGTAATCGTAAAACATATCTCTTGGATAGTATAGAAGATATTCAGACTATTGTTACCTGTACAGGTTATGATGATTTTATAAAATCCAGACTGCATATAAATCAGATTTATAAGATAACAAACGGGAAAGCAGCCGTTTTAAATATAAATGACAATTAAAATTAAGTGATACTTAGTTTAGTAGGAGGAAAGAAATGGGAAAAAAAGATGAACAGGAATATGGTGCTGACCAGATTCAAATCTTGGAAGGTTTGGAAGCAGTCCGTAAGAGACCCGGTATGTATATAGGTACAACTTCTGAAAAAGGTTTGCATCACCTGGTTTATGAGATTGTTGATAATGCAGTTGATGAAGCATTGGCTGGATTTTGTGATAATATTCAAGTAATTATCAACAAGGATAATTCAGTTACCGTTATTGATAATGGTCGTGGTATTCCGACAGGTATTCAGGAAAAAGCAGGTATTCCTGCGGTAGATGTTGTTTTTACCGTATTGCATGCCGGCGGTAAATTTGGTGGTGGCGGCTATAAGGTGGCCGGAGGTCTTCACGGTGTAGGAGCTTCCGTTGTAAATGCCCTGTCAGAATGGCTGGAGGTTGAAATCTGTCGTGAAGGAAAAATACATAATCAGCGCTATGAAAAAGGTCAGGTAGTACATCCATTAGAGGTTACCGGTAATACAAGAAAGCGTGGAACAAAGGTTACATTTATGCCGGATGCTTCTATTTTTGAGACCCTTGAATTTGATTTTGATACCTTGAGAACCAGACTTCGAGAGATGGCCTTTCTGACAAAAGGATTAAAAATTACTTTAACGGATAAAAGGGCAGGCAAAGAAAAAGAAAGAGAATTTCATTATGAGGGTGGTATCAGAGAATTTGTAGAATATATTAACCGCCATAAGGATCCTCTTTATGATAGAATTATCTATTGTGAAGGAGAAAAAGATGGTGTGGTAGTGGAGGTTGCCCTTCAGCATAACAGTTCTTATAGTGAATCGGTATATACCTTTGTAAATAATATTGGAACAATAGAGGGTGGTACCCATTTAACCGGCTTCCGTTCTGCAATTACCAAAGTATTCAATGATTATGCCAGAAATAATAAAATGCTAAAGGATAACGAGGATAATCTTTCCGGTGAGGATTTAAGAGAGGGTCTTGCAGCTATTGTCAGTATTAAGATTGAAGACCCTCAGTTTGAGAGCCAGACAAAAATTAAGCTTGGTAATTCCGAGGCAAGAACTGCTGTGGATAACGTAGTAAATGAACAGCTTACTATTTTCTTAGAGCTCAATCCTAAAGTTGCAAAGATTATTGTTAATAAAGCAATACAGGCGCAGCGTGCAAGAATTGCAGCCCGTAAAGCGAGAGATGTAGCCAGAAAATCAACCTTAAATGATTCCATGGCTCTTCCCGGAAAATTAGCTGACTGTACAGATAAAAATCCGGAAAATTGTGAGATTTATATTGTTGAGGGAGATTCTGCCGGAGGTTCTGCAAAGACAGCCCGTTCCCGTGCTACCCAGGCAATTCTTCCACTTAGAGGTAAAATCTTAAATGTGGAGAAGGCAAGGATTGACCGTATTCTCGGAAATGAAGAAATTAAGGCAATGATCACGGCATTTGGTACAGGAATTCATGAGAATTTTGATATTGCAAAGCTGCGTTATCATAAAATTATTATCATGACCGATGCGGACGTGGATGGTGCGCATATCGCAACATTGATGCTGACATTTTTCTATCGGTTTATGCCGGACCTTATTCGTCAGGGACATGTATATCTGGCACAGCCACCTCTTTATAAGCTGGAAAAGAATAAAAAGGTTTGGTATGCATACAGTGATGAAGAGCTTGATAATATCTTAAAGGAAGTAGGAAGAGACCAGAATAATAAAATTCAGAGATATAAAGGTCTTGGAGAGATGGATGCCTCCCAGCTTTGGGATACTACCATGGACCCTGAACACCGGATTTTACTTCGTGTGGGAATAGAAGATGACAATGAATCAGAGATTGATTTGACATTTAATACTCTTATGGGAGATAAGGTAGAGCCGAGACGTGAATTTATAGAGGAAAATGCCAAATTTGTAAAGAATCTGGATGTATGACATATAGTAATAGTTCAAAATTATATTTAACTGTTATTAGATAAAGAAAAAGGAGAAAAGAATGGAAGATAATATTTTTGACAAGGTAAACGAGGTTGACCTTAAAAAGACTATGGAAAACTATTACATAGATTATGCCATGAGTGTTATTACTTCCCGTGCATTACCTGATGTCAGGGATGGTTTAAAACCGGTTCAACGAAGAATTTTGTATTCGATGATTGAATTAAATAATGGTCCTGACAAACCGCACCGTAAATGTGCCCGTATCGTCGGTGATACAATGGGTAAATATCACCCTCACGGAGACAGCTCTATTTATGATGCGTTAGTTAAACTTGCTCAGGAATGGAATACAAGATATCCGTTAGTGGATGGACATGGAAATTTTGGCTCCGTAGATGGTGACGGTGCTGCTGCCATGCGATATACAGAGGCAAGATTATCTAAGATTTCTATGGAAATGTTAGCGGATATCAACAAGGATACTGTTGATTTTGCACCAAACTTTGATGAGACAGAAAAAGAGCCGGTGGTAATGCCTTCCCGTTATCCGAATCTTTTGGTAAACGGAACCGGTGGTATTGCAGTAGGTATGGCTACAAATATACCTCCACATAATTTGAGGGAGGTTATCAATGCAGTAGTTAAAATTATTGATAACTATGTGCAGGAGGACAGGGAAACAGAGATTGAAGAAATATTGGATATTATAAAGGGTCCGGATTTTCCAACAGGAGCTACTATTTTGGGACGTCAGGGAATTGAGGATGCATATCGTACCGGTCGTGGTAAAATTAAAATTCGTTCTGTTACAGATATTGAACCTATGCCGAACGGTAAACAGAGAATTGTTGTAACAGAGCTTCCGTATATGGTAAATAAAGCAAGATTAATCCAGAATATTGCCAATCTTGTAAAGGAGAAAAAGATAGAAGGAATCTCAGAGCTCAGAGACGAATCCTCCAGAGAGGGTATGCGTATTGCCATTGAGTTAAAGCGTGATACCAATGCAAATGTAATATTAAATCAGCTCTATAAGCATACCCAGCTTCAGGACAGCTTCGGAGTGATTCTGCTTGCCCTGGTAAATGGTGAACCAAAGGTATTAAATATCTTAGAGATGCTAGGTTATTATTTGGATCATCAAAAGGATGTTGTTACCAGACGTACCAGATTCGAGCTTAACAAAGCAGAGGAACGTGCACATATATTAGAGGGATTATTAATTGCATTAGATAATATTGATAGAGTTATTGAAATTATACGTTCCTCTAAAAATGTTGCAGAAGCAAAAGAAAACTTGATAAAAGAATTTAAGCTTTCTGATGTTCAGGCACAGGCAATCGTAGATATGCGTCTGCGTGCACTTACCGGTTTGGAAAGAGAAAAGCTGGAGTCTGAGTATAGAGAATTGATGGAAAGAATTGCAGAATTAAAGGCAATTCTTGCGGACGAGCACAAATTGTTAGGTGTAATTAAAGAAGAAATTTTAATTATTGCCACAAAATATGGTGATGATAGAAGAACTGCAATAGGATTTGATGATGATGATATTACTATTGAGGATTTAATTAAAAAGGAAAATACAGTAATCACCATGACAAAGCTTGGATATATCAAGAGAATGACAGTGGATAATTTCAGGGCACAGCATCGTGGAGGTAAGGGAATCAAGGGTATGCAGACCATCGAGGATGATTTTATTGAGGATCTCTTTATGACGACAACCCATCACTATCTGATGTTCTTTACCAATAGTGGTAAAGTATATCGTATGAAGGCATATGAAATTCCTGAATCAGCCAGAACGACAAGGGGAACAGCAATTGTGAATCTGCTTCAGCTAAATCCAGGTGAAAAGATCACAGCAGTAATTGCCCTTAAGAAATATGAGGAGGGCAAGTATCTCTTTATGGTAACCAAGAATGGTATTGTAAAAAAGACTCCAATAATGGATTATGCAAATGTCCGTAAAACAGGGCTTACTGCCATTACATTAAAGGATGGAGATGAACTGATTGAAGTAAAAGCTACAGATAATACCAAGGATATTATCATGGTAACTAAGCTTGGTATGTGTATCCGATTTAATGAAACGGATGTAAGAAGCACCGGAAGAACTTCACAGGGTGTAATTGGTATGAATCTGTCTCCTGGTGATGAGATTATCGGTATGCAGATGGATACACAGGGAGATGCTTTATTGATCGTATCGGAAAAGGGTATGGGTAAACGTACCTCCATGGATGAATTTACACCGCAGAGACGTGGAGGAAAGGGTGTAAAATGTTATAAGATTAATTCCAAAACAGGTAATGTAATAGGAATGAAAGCAGTAAATGATGATAACGAGATTATGCTGATTTCTACGGAAGGGATTGTAATTCGTTTGGAATGTGATTCTATTTCAGAGCTTGGAAGAATTACTTCCGGTGTGAAGCTGATGAGGATGGATGAGGCAAAGGATATTACAGTGGCTTCTATTGCAAAGGTTCGTGACAAGTCTCCAGAGGATAGTATTGCTGAGTTTGAAGCAGAACAGGAACAAGAGGAGAAGGAAGAAAAAAAATAGTTATAATATAATTTTTTAGTGGCAGAGAACAATCTGCCACTTTTTTTATATAATAAATATAGTATATGGATTATGAGGTATATATTATGACCTGCGAAGAAATGATATATAGCAATGATTTTTCAGATTTGATGATTAATTATCAGAAAGATGATAGAGATTTAAGAAGAATATATGAAAATGGATGTATCAATGCGATAAATGAAAAAATTGCGATTATACATATTCCCCGTTCCCAGGAGTATCTTACAAACTTAGAATCAGTTCCCTATTCCTTTATTCCTAAATTATATGGATTAATGGATTCTTCAAATTTGGAAGTAACGGGGGTAAAGCAGATACAAAATCCTAATAATCTTGGCTTGACCGGAAAAAATGTAATAGTAGGAATTATTGATACCGGTATTGATTATACCAATCCTTTATTTTCTGATATAAACGGAAATACGAGGATTGGTGTATTGTGGGATCAGACAGTAAGAGATATGGAAAAAAGTGATGAAGTTCCAATACCCTATTATGGAACTGCCTTTTCAAGAAGCCAGATTGACAATGCATTACAGAGTGAAAATCCATATGAGATTGTTCCTTCAAGGGATGAGGACGGACATGGCACCTTTATGTCGGGGATTGCAGTGGGAGGTGTAAACCGTGAAAATGATTTTACCGGGATTGCAACTGAAGCAGAAATTGCGGTAGTAAAAGTAAAACAGACAAAAAGTTATTTAAGGCAATATTTTGGTATACCGGAAAATGTTCCTGCTTATCAGGAAACAGATATTATGTATGCTGTCGATTATTTAGTGAAATATGCCAGACAAAGATCAATGCCGATTTCTATATTTATTGGTCTGGGAAGCAGTAACGGAGGACATATCGGACTAACCTTTTTAGAGAGGTATCTGGATTATATATTAGAAAATGTAGGAATTATGGTAAGCGTTTCGGCGGGAAACGAAGGAAGTGAAAGACTTCACTATTCAGGACAGATGGATGAAAATACGGGAAGCCAGGAGGTTGAATTAAATGTGGGCGAGGGACAGGAGGTTCTTACAATGGAATTCTGGGGAAATGCACCAACCACTTTTTCCATTGGCATTATATCTCCACAGGGTGACCAGATTGAACGGATTCCTCCAAGATTCGGACAGGAAGAATTGCTATGGCTTCCAATTGCAAAATCAACCGTTTATGTGGCTTATCAGCTGATAGAAACCTTTTCCGGTGATGAATTGATTTTTATCCGTCTTAACAATCCAACACCAGGGATATGGCGTTTTATCGTATATGCGGATGAAAATAATCCAAAGACTTTTAATATGTGGATGCCACTGAGACAATTTTTAAGACCGGAAACTTATTTTTTAAGGGCAGATCCGAATAATACCATTACAATACCAGGAAATTCTGAGCTGGTTATGACAATGACGGCTTATAATCACTTAAATGGAAGTATATATGCCCAGGCAAGCAGAGGGTATTATTCCCAGATTCAGGTGAAACCGGATTTAACAGCACCGGGAGTGAATATTATGGGACCTGGACGCCGAAATAATTTTGTGACAATGTCCGGTACTTCAATAGCAGCAGCCCATAGTGCAGGAATTATGGCACTCTTTTTACAATGGAATATAGAAAACTATAATTTAAATGTATTTTTTGCTATGCAGATTAAAAATTTTTTTATAAAAAATGCAATCCGTAATCCTCTTCTCATCTATCCAAATGAAATATGGGGATATGGGATTATCAATGTGGAACGTGTTTTTGACAGCTTCCGGGTTACCAATTTTCCTATATAGAATCAGATTGTTAAAGAATGATGTACGGCAAACAATGGTAGAAACAGAGTTTTGTAAATGGCTAAAAAGGTATTGATAAATAGAAGAGGAAAGTTTATTATTGATTTATTGGCAACCTAAAGGAAAGAAAATTGCTTATCAATACGGGAAAGGAATACATCATGATTAAATTAATTGTATCTGATATGGACGGGACATTGTTTAATTCAAATCAGGAAATTTCACCTCATAATCTGGCTGCCATCAGGGAAGCTAGCAAGCAGGGTGTCCGTTTTATGATTGCGACAGGAAGAAGTGTGGATACCATTGGTCCCACTATCGAAAAATATGATCTGCATTGTGGATTGATTCTTTTAAATGGAGCAGAGGTAAGAGATGAGAACAGTCGTATTATCAATACTATTAATATTGACTATGAAATTATTCCGGAGCTTGCAAGGATTTTAAACAGACAGGGATATATACCGGAGTATATGACCAATAAAGGTTCCCAGCTTTGTGGTACAGAGGAAATGATGGAAAAGAATATGGGCTGGCGTATGATGTGTTTAGACCGCAGCCATACACTCACCTTAGAAGAGGCAATAGAACAGGGAAGAAACAGTGTGTTCCAGAAGACATTAACAAGAAATAATACGATAGAAGATATGCTTGCCAAGGATTTGGAAATTCGTAAAATTATTGTATTTAATCCGGATAAGGAATTTAATACAAGGAACAGGGAAGAATTAATGGAAAAATTTCCGGAATTATCTATTTTATCCTCTTATCCGGAAAATATAGAAATTAACAGCAAATATGCCCAGAAAGGTCATGGTTTGCAAAAAGCGATTGAAAAGATTGGTATTAGCAAGGATGAGGTTGCAGTTTTTGGCGATGGATTAAATGATTTATCTATGTTTGAATTATTTCCAAATGCCTATGCTCCTGCTAATGCCGAATTTGAAATTAGGGAAAAGGCAAAAGAAATCATACCATCTAATAATGATGATGGTGTAGGGAAAAAAATATTTGAATTACTGTATAAGAATAAGGAAGAAGCATAAAAATGCATTAACAGGAGGGAATAATGAGAACAATTCATACAGATGAGATTATTCGTCATGTCAAAGAAATGTGTATAGAAGCAAATCTGCATTTATCAGAGGATATGGCAGCTGCAATGAAAGCGGCAAAGGAATCTGAGACAGGAGAGCTTGGCAGACAGATTCTAGGTCAGCTCCTTGAAAACATGGAAATTGCGGCAAAAGAAGAAATACCAATCTGTCAGGATACGGGTATGGCAGTCTTTTTTATAAAATTGGGACAGGATTTACATATTGAAGGCATGAATCTGACAGATGCAATCAATGAAGGAGTCAGACAGGGATATAAGGATGGATATCTCCGCAAATCCGTTGTCAGTGACCCTTTACTTCGGGAGAATACAAAGGATAATACGCCTGCTATTATTCATTATGATATCGTGCCGGGAGACAAATTGGAGATATTAATTGCACCGAAGGGATTCGGTTCCGAAAATATGAGCCGTGTCTTTATGTTAAAACCGGCAGATGGGGAGGAAGGTGTCAAGGAGGCTGTTCTACAGGCGGTTATGGATGCAGGACCAAATGCATGTCCACCGGTGGTGGTAGGTGTGGGAATCGGCGGTGATTTTGAGAAGGCCGCAATTATGGCAAAAAAAGCGTTAACCCGTAATGTTCAGGAGGGCTCCGAGCTTCCCCATATCAGAGAAATGGAGATAGAATTATTAGAGAAAATAAATTCTTCAGGTATCGGTCCGGGAGGGCTTGGTGGAAGGACAACCGCTATTGCGGTAAATATCGAAACCTATGCCACACATATTGCAGGATTGCCGGTTGCAGTTAATATGTGCTGCCATGTGAATCGTCATGTAACAAGAATAATATGATAAAAGATATGCTGTGTAGAAACAAATCAGAAATGGAGATAGAGTATGGAAAAAAGAATCAGTGTTCCAATGAAAAAAGAAGAGTTAATTACCCTGCATGCAGGTGATTATGTCTATATTACAGGTACCATTTATTCTGCCAGAGATGCCGCTCACAAGAGAATGTATGAAACGATGCTGGAAGGAAAAGAAATATCGTTGGAATTAAGGGATAACGTGATATATTATCTTGGTCCTACTCCTGCAAAGGAGGGACAGGTAATAGGTTCTGCCGGACCCACAACCTCAAGCCGAATGGACAAATATACTCCACTTTTGTTAGAAAACGGTTTAAATGGTATGATTGGAAAGGGAAAAAGAAATCAGGAGGTTATAGATGCTATTGTAAAGAATAAGGCTGTTTATTTTGCAGCAGTGGGGGGAGCAGGAGCGCTTCTTTCCAAATGCATCAAAAAGTCGGAAATTATTGCCTATGAGGATTTGGGGACAGAGGCAATCCGCAGGATGGAAGTAGAGGATTTTCCCGTTATTGTGGTTATTGACAGTGAAGGAAACAATCTTTATGAAACAGCGGTGGAAGATTTTAAGAGGAATGGATGATTTGTTAGCTGGTGCAGGAAGTAAGTATGATTTTAAATTATTGTAAAATACCATACATTTTTGTCTAAAATGCCGAATTTATATTTTCACTTTATTTCCATTGAAATTGTGAACGAAATGTGTTTTAATCTATATTAGCTACTTGTCATAATGTTTTATTAAATAAGGAGAGATGATATGAAAAAAACGAACAGGTCGATAAAATGTTTAATTGCCTTTTTCGTAATGTTTTTGGCTTTAAACATGGTATATGTTACAGCAGAGGCAAAAACAAAGACATATAAGGTTACCTTATATGTAGGGGAGACAAGCGTTCAATATCCCAGTGTAGGGAAGATTAAAAGTGTTAAATCCAGCAATAAAAAGATTGTCTCCGTCAAAAAGAAGGGCTATGCTGTTAACATAAGTGCGAAGAAAAAGGGCTCTGCAAAGGTTACTGTTAAAGGAAGCAAAGCCACATATGTTTATAAGGTTACCGTTAAGAAGCCGGTATTTAATGTAACAGTAAATACTTCCCGTATGGGTAGTGATGATTATCTTGTTACTTTAGAGAATAAGACATCAGACTTTTTTGACGATGTTGAGGTTAGTGCGATTCTCAGAGATGCAGCAGGTAATCCAGTAGAAGAGAAGACTTTGTATTTTTATGCAATTGGAGGAAAAGGAAAGGCAAATGACACATTCTATACCTCTACATATGATAGTTCAGTTGATGTAAGCAAGACAACATTTACGGTTACCAGATTTTATAGATCATATCCTAAATACAAGAATTATCTCAAAAATGTTAATTACTCTTTAACTCAGACAGAAGCGGATGAATACAGTAAAAAATACAGACTGACAGCATCCAGCTCATATAAAGGAGAAAATACAGTTTTTGTGGGATATGATGTATATTTTTATGATGCTGCGAATAATCTGGTGGATGTAGATTCACTGTATATTGTTTTGAATAGAAACCAGAAAGTATCTTCTGATACATTTACTGTACCAGCTTCCGTTACAAGGGCAGAGATTCAGAATAAGAGAGCTTATGTAGGAAGTTTTAAGTAATAAATATATGTACCTTATACATATAAATTATACAAGCTATATAATGAAATATCAAGGAGGATTAATACTATGAACACATTGAAAAGAAAATTAACATTATTATTTACTGTATTTGTTTTTGCAGTAGTTTTTGTGCCGGCAATTAATGCACAGGCAGAGACATTAAACAAGCCTACAGGGATTAAATTAAATACCCAGTATGGTAAGCAATTTCAGGTTATCTGGGATTTTGATTATGGTTTAGAGTCTTATCGTAATACAGGTCTTTATGGCTATGGCTATGAGATACAGATTACTAATACCAAGGACGGCGTGATTGCTAAATATGATACAGCAAATGCAAGCAATATTGGTTTTTTAAATAAGGATAACTCTAAGTGCGGTATTAATCTTGATATCAGCAAATTAAAAACAAGCGCATTTAAGGTTAAAATTAGATCCTACATATATGATGCAAGCTACCAGTATACATACAGTCCTGTAGCAGAGCAGGTAATTGTGCCAAGAGCTACAGTTAAAAGCGCAAAGGCTTTAAGTGGCAATAAGGCAAAGGTATCTTGGAATAAGGTATCCGGAGCTAAGAACTATACTGTATATATGGCAAAGGCAAAGGGAAGTAAACCGGGTTCCTTTAAAAAGGTTACAACGACCAAAAAGACAAGTGCATCTCTTAAAAATTTAATAAAATATAAAGATTATTATGTTTATGTATGTGCAAATGGTGTGAAATGTGGAAAGAAGAAATATAATTCTACAAAGCCGGTAGATAAAGCATCAAATGCTTATGTTTTCTATATTAGAACTGTCTACAGATAATTGAATTATAGTGGGTATGGAATAAAGCTGATATATTAATGTCAGCTTTATTCTTATTTACTATCTGTTTAGAAGGTATATATTGAGAAAGAAAATTTTTATTAAAAATGAGGATTTATAGAGTGAACACATTCAAAAGAAAATTACAATTATCTTTTATTATATTTGTTTTTACAGTAGTTTTTGTTCCGGCAATTAATGCACAGGCAGAGATACTGAACAAGCCTACAGGAGTTAAGTTAAACGCTCAGCGTTTTGGTGAGGAATTTGAGATTATCTGGGATTTTGATAATGATTTAAAGTCTTATTGTGACACAGATCTTTATGTCGGCTATGGCTATGAGATACGGGTTACTAACGCTAAGAATAAGGTGCTTGCCAAATATGATACAGATGATATTTACCGTTTAATTAAAGATCATTCTAAATGTGCGGTTAGTTTCAAAATGAGGCAATTGATGACAAAGGCATTTAAAGTTAAAATAAGATCATACATATTTGATATAAACAACCAATATACATACAGCCCTGTAGCAGAAAAGGTAATTGTACCAAGACCTAGAGCTAATATCGGAGGGGTTTTAGGAAAAAATAAGGTAAAGATATGCTGGACAAAAATATCTGGAGCTAAGAGCTATACCTTATATTTGGCAAAAAAAAGGGGCTCAAAAAAGGTTTCTTTTAAGAAGGTTGCAACGACCAAAAAGACCAGTGCAATCGTTGGCAATATTAAAATAAATCAGCAATATTATGTTTATGCATCTGCAAATGGTGTGAAATTTGGGAAGAAAAGATATAATTCTACAAAAGTGGCAGATAAGGGCTCATATATACAGGATGGCTTCAGTCTCTACTATAAATAGTATGCACATAATAAAGCTAACATTTTATTTATTTGGAGGTTAGGAGTTGAAAAGAAAAATATTTATTTTGTTGTTATTTATGTTTTTATTACCTTATACGAGAGCAGATGCTGAACAATACATTTTAAAAAGCGGGGAATCCATATCGGGAACCTATGCAGGCGAGGAGGACTTTGATTATTGTCAGATTAGCACTTCAAAGGGTGGATTTTTAGCGATTACTGCTAAGACATCAGATAAGAAACCTCTCCTGTTGGATATCTGTGATGAGAACAAAGAGATTACGGCAGCAAACATAAAAATTCCAAATGGAAAAACCGTTTTTCACAGGGCAGAAAATAATAAGATATATTATCTGCGGGTAAAGGGAAAAGAAGGGGAAACGTATAAATTATCATATAAAGTAAAATCAAAGGATTTTATGACTTTGAAATATGCCAAAAAATATAATTATATTTTTACCAACGCATCCCTTTCCGGAGAGAAAAATGCATTAATGTTGAAAATCAAAGCATCAAAATCTGGAATACTTCATTTTATGTGTGAAACAGACAATACATTGATTGCCCAATATTGTGACAGCTCCAAGAAAAAAATATCCGGAAAAACGGTAATGTCAAAGCATAGCCTTAGCGGCATAGGTGTTAAGTCCCAAAAAGAGTATTATATTAAGCTATGGAATAACGAGGATACGAATTCGGGAACCTGTACCCTGAAGGATATGAAATATCAGATTAAATTGCTTTCCGTTTCAAGGAATGACTCCAGAGGAAGGTCCGTTTTGTTGGATAACGGGAGAAACAAAAAGAAAGAAGCTTTAGTAGTCGCAGGTGAGAAAAATACATTTTGGTACAAGATTAGATTATATTCAACCAAAAAGCTTTCTCTATCAATAGAATCAAGATTACTTCAAAATAATGGAAGTTATTTATTGGTTGATTTATATAATTCAAAGGGAAAGAAGATAACAAACAATTCCATTGTCATAAATGATAAGGCCAGTGCAAATTACAAAGGGAAAAAATATATTATGAATTACCCAAAGAAAAAGATTGTAACTGGCGACCTTCCGGCTAATGATTATTATGTTCGTGTTGTCAGTAAAACCAAGACAACTTCAGGTTCTTTTTGTATTACATTGAATTAATTTATAAAAATGAGAGGAGTGGTAAGAATGAAGAAAGCAGTGTTACTATGGGTACTGGTATTGCTTTGTATATGTGGAAAAACAGTGGAGGCTGCAGACAGCAAGGCGGATGCCATTATGAGTGAGGTCGAAAAGGCAATGAAAGAGGTCAAGGTAGTTGGTGCTACCATGACGGTTGAAGGTAATTTGTTTATGGAGATAGAGGTAGACAGTAATACCGGCGTAACAAAGATGGCGGGTTTAATGGGGAGTACAATGTGGATAGATCAACGTACAAATATAGCTTATCTCTATGATGAGGAAACCTCCGAATACTATTTTATGCCGATGGATGATTCAGATATAGAGGATAATGTAGAGTATGTAGAGTATACTGCCGAAATTGACAATACATTGACTTTTACCTATGTTGGTGAAGAAATATATAGTGTAAAGAATGAGAATGTGGAGTGCTACAAATTATTAGCAGAGGACCCAAAGGATCCGTCAAAGACCTATTATTATTACATCCGAAAGGATACATACAGATTATGTGGTGTTGATGCAACATCGGTTTTGGTTAAAATACAGTATTATTATCCGGATTCGGTAACGATTCCTCAGGAGGTAAAACAGAAGGCCAAGATTGCTCCGGACGCTATGGTTACGCAAAATGGAATTGACTATATCGTAAGATATGTGAAGAAGAAGCCGGTAATATATGTTTATGATGGAAGAAAAGCAAAGGGAAAGGTTAAGATTCCGGAAACGGTGAAGATATGTGGAAAACAATATAAGGTACAGGGAATTAACGGCGAAGCATTTAAAAACAATAAGAAGATTACCTCTGTTATAATAGGTAAGAATGTCCGTACCATTGACAAGCAGGCATTCTATGGATGTAAAAAATTAAAAAATGTTACCATTAAGTCTTCAGTGTTAACGAAGATTGGGAAAAAGGCCTTTTATAAGAATGCGAAGACATTGAAGTTTAAGGTGCCAAAGAAGAAAGCATCTAAATATGAAAGCCTGATTCGGAAATCAAAAAGTTCTTCCGAAATAAAGATTTCAAAATATTAGAATAAGAAATTTCAGGCAGTGCAAAAGTAAATACTGTTCGAGAGTACCGGTTATCATATAAGGCAATTTCTGCGCCGGAAATTTATAGTCGGTACTCTCGATAAATAAAGTGGATTAGCTCTTGATTATGCATTATCTGATTTATTGTTTATCATAAGAAACAAACTGTTTTTAAATGAGAAAAATCTATTGACAAAAGGATATCAATTTGTTACTATAATCAAGCGTCACTAAATAAATATTTGTTATTTTAGGTGATGAATACAATTTAACATTGTTATTATATTTAGGCATGGAGAAATACTCAAGTGGCTGAAGAGGCGCCCCTGCTAAGGGTGTAGGTCGTTCGCGCGGCGCGAGGGTTCAAATCCCTCTTTCTCCGTTTCAATGTCTTAATTTTTTTCACAAAAAATATTGACATTGGATTTTGATTGTGATACTATGTTATCCGTTGCGGTGCTGAAAACAGTAAGCAAAGCAGCAAGAACCAACAAAACTGAATGATGATTAAACAACAAAACAACCCTGAAAATTCTTACGAGAAATTTTCAA
>CAMWYM010000067.1 GCA_947178475.1 uncultured Clostridium sp.
GGTTATCGCTGACGGTGCTTCTACTGCAGGAGGAGAGATTGCGCTGGGCAAGAATCCGTTAATCGGATTTATGACCTGGGAGGGTTATAACTACGAGGATGCGGTATTGTTGAGCGAGAGACTGGTTCAGGAGGATGTGTATACCTCTGTTCATATTGAGGAGTACGAATGCGAGGCTCGTGACACTAAGCTGGGTTCTGAGGAAATCACGAGAGATTTGGCAGGACTGGCACCGGATGTGTTAAAAGATTTGGATGAAAACGGAATTATCCGTATCGGTGCTGAGGTTCGTGCCGGAGATATATTAGTAGGTAAGGTTACGCCTAAGGGAGAAACAGAGCTTACTGCAGAGGAGAGATTGCTGAGAGCTATCTTTGGTGAGAAAGCAAGAGAGGTAAGAGATACTTCTTTGCGAGTACCGCATGGTGCTTTTGGTACGATTATCGATACAAAGATATTTACAAGGGATGCCGGAGATGAGTTGTCTCCTGGTGTCAACAAATCTGTTCGTGTATATATTGCACAGAAGAGAAAAATCAGTGTTGGAGATAAAATGGCTGGTCGTCACGGTAACAAGGGTGTTATTTCCCGTATTCTTCCGGTGGAGGATATGCCGTTCCTGCCGAATGGTCGTCCACTTGATATCGTGTTAAATCCGTTGGGTGTTCCGTCACGTATGAATATTGGACAGGTGTTAGAGATTCATTTAGGCTTGGCAGCTAAGGCGTTAGGCTTTAACATTTCTACACCGGTGTTTGACGGAGCTAATGAGGAAGAGATTATGGAAACTCTGGAGATGGCCAACGATTATGTAAATTCTGACTGGAAAGAGTTTGAGAAGAAATGGCGGTCACAGGTTGCTGATGAGGTCATGGATTATCTTTATGAGAACCGTGAACACAGAGATGAGTGGAAGGGCGTTCCAATAAGCCGTACCGGAAAGGTAACGCTTCGGGATGGTAGAACTGGTGAGGAGTTTGATTCTCCGGTTACAATTGGTTTCATGCACTATCTGAAGCTACACCATTTGGTTGACGATAAGATTCATGCCCGTTCAACCGGTCCTTATGCGCTGGTAACCCAGCAGCCTCTTGGCGGTAAGGCACAATTTGGTGGACAGCGTTTCGGAGAGATGGAGGTATGGGCACTGGAGGCATATGGTGCATCCTATACTCTTCAGGAAATTCTGACAGTGAAATCGGATGACGTGGTTGGACGTGTGAAGACCTACGAGGCGATTATCAAGGGTGAGAATATTCCAAAACCGGGAATTCCGGAATCCTTTAAGGTATTGTTGAAGGAATTCCAGTCACTTGCGTTAGATGTCAAGGTATTGCGCGAGGATAACACGGAAGTGGAAATCGGCGAAAATGTGGACTATGGAAATGATGACATCAGACGTTTCGGCGATATGGATTACCAGAAGGATGAAGCTGAGATGAAGGAGCAGGGATTCAGCGGTGTGGATGAGAATGATGAATCCTTTGAATTAGACGGCGATTCTGATGACGATTATGACGACAGTGACTATGATGGTGACGATGGTTATGATGATTATGAGTAATGGAAGGAGAGCATATTAGATGTCAGCTATTAATAATCAGGAAACTGAACAACAAATGAATTTTGATGCAATCAAGATTGGTCTTGCTTCTCCGGAAAAAATCAGAGATTGGTCAAGGGGTGAGGTAAAAAAGCCTGAGACAATAAATTATAGAACCCTGAAGCCGGAAAAGGATGGACTTTACTGTGAGCGTATTTTCGGACCTAGCAAGGATTGGGAATGCCACTGTGGAAAGTATAAGAAAATTCGCTACAAGGGTGTTATTTGTGACCGTTGTGGTGTTGAGGTTACCAAGGCAAACGTAAGACGTGAGCGGATGGGACATATTGAGCTGGCTGCTCCGGTTTCTCATATCTGGTATTTTAAAGGGATTCCAAGCCGTATGGGACTAATTCTGGATATTTCGCCCAGAGTTTTGGAAAAGGTGCTGTATTTTGCTTCCTATATCGTATTGGACCCGGGAGAGACAAATCTTGCATATAAGCAGGTATTGACAGAGAAAGAGTTTCGTGATGCAGAGGAAGAGTATGGTTATGGTAAGTTTCGCGCCGGAATGGGTGCCGAGGCCGTAAAAGAGTTATTACAGGCAATCGATCTTGAAAAGGATGCACAAGAATTGCGGGCGGAGCTTCGTGAGGCAACCGGACAGAAACGGGCAAAAATCATTAAGAGATTAGAGGTTGTTGAGGCATTTAGAGGCTCAGAAAATAAGCCGGAGTGGATGATTTTGGAGGCGGTACCGGTGATTCCGCCGGATATTCGTCCTATGGTGCAGTTGGATGGTGGTCGTTTTGCTACCTCTGATTTGAATGATCTGTATAGAAGAATTATCAATCGAAACAATCGATTGAATCGTTTGCTGGAGCTGGGAGCGCCGGACATTATTGTCCGCAACGAGAAGCGTATGCTGCAGGAGGCTGTGGATGCGTTAATTGACAATGGTCGTCGTGGTCGTCCAGTGACCGGTCCGGGTAACAGGGCATTGAAGTCCTTATCGGATATGTTGAAGGGTAAGCAGGGACGTTTTCGTCAGAATCTGTTGGGAAAGCGTGTTGACTACTCTGGACGTTCCGTTATTGTGGTTGGACCTGAACTCAAGATTTATCAGTGTGGTCTTCCTAAGGAAATGGCAATTGAGTTGTTTAAGCCGTTTGTGATGAAGGAATTGGTATTTAGAGGAGAGGCGCATAACGTTAAATCGGCCAAGAAAATGGTTGAAAAATTGGAAACCGTGGTTTGGGATGTGTTAGAGGATGTAATCAAAGAGCATCCGGTTATGCTGAATCGTGCCCCCACACTGCATAGACTTGGAATTCAGGCGTTTGAGCCGATTCTTGTAGAAGGTAAGGCGATTAAGCTTCATCCGTTGGTATGTACTGCGTTTAATGCGGACTTTGACGGTGACCAGATGGCTGTCCATCTTCCGTTATCTGTCGAGGCGCAGGCAGAGTGTAGATTTTTGCTGTTATCGCCAAATAACCTGTTGAAGCCGTCAGACGGTGCGCCGGTTGCGGTTCCGTCACAGGATATGGTGCTTGGAATCTATTATCTGACTATCGATAAGCCGGGCGATTTGGGCGAAGGAAAATTCTTTAAATCAAAGAACGAAGCAATCCTTGCCTATGAAAATAAAGAAATTACACTTCATGCAAAGATAAAAGTGCGGATGAAGGGCTTGCTGCCGGATGGAACAGAGGGTTCACAGATTATTGAGTCGACTTTGGGAAGAATTTTATTTAACGAAATTATTCCGCAGGACCTCGGTATGATAGACCGTACGATTCCGGGAAATGAGCTGGCATTGGAGATTGATTATCTGGTTGGCAAAAAACAGTTAAAGGGTATTCTTGACAAGCTGTTTAACACACATGGTGCAACGCAGACTGCAGAGGTTTTGGATGACATTAAGAGTATTGGCTATAAATACTCTACCAGGGCCGCACTTACGGTATCTATTTCAGAGATGACTGTGCCGGCAGCAAAGAAGGAGATTCTGGAAGAGGCACAGAAAACAGTAGATTTAATTTTAGAGAAATTTAAATCTGGTTATGTGACTGAGGAAGAACGATATGCGGCGACTGTCAAGGTTTGGGAGGATGCAGATAAGAAGCTTACTAAGGCACTGCTGGATGGTTTGGATACCTATAATAATATCAAGATGATGGCAGAGTCTGGTGCCCGTGGTTCTAATCAGCAGATTAAACAGTTAGCAGGAATGCGTGGTTTGATGGCGGATACTACAGGTCGTACCATTGAGCTTCCGATCAAATCAAATTTCCGTGAGGGCTTGGATGTATTGGAGTACTTTATCTCCGCCCATGGTGCGCGTAAAGGTCTTTCCGATACGGCTCTGCGTACAGCCGATTCGGGTTATCTTACCCGTCGTTTGGTGGATGTATCTCAGGATTTGATCATCCGTGAGGTGGATTGCTGTGAGGGAACCGGAGAGATTCCGGGTGCTTATGTGGAAGCCTTTATGGAAGGCAAGGAATTAATTGAGAGCTTTCAGGAGAGAATTACCGGACGTTATGCGGCAGAATCGGTCTATGATAAAGATGGTAATATGATTGTGAAGGCAAACCACATGATTACACCACGGCGTGCTGAAAAAATTGTTACCATCGGTGCTGATGAGAACGGTAATGAGATTACAAAGCTTAAGATTCGTAATATATTAAATTGTAAAACCCATGTAGGTGTCTGTGCAAAATGCTACGGTGCAAATATGGCAACCGGATTGGCGGTACAGGTTGGTGAGGCAGTAGGTATTATCGCAGCACAGTCTATTGGTGAGCCTGGTACTCAGCTTACAATGAGAACCTTCCATACTGGTGGTGTTGCCGGTGATGATATTACACAGGGTCTTCCCCGTGTGGAGGAGCTTTTTGAGGCACGTAAACCAAAGGGACTTGCTATTATTACAGAATTTGGTGGTAAGGTACAGATTCGTGATACAAAGAAGAAGCGTGAGGTTGTGGTGACCAATGATGAGAGCGGAGAATCTAAGGCATATCTTATCCCTTACGATTCCAGAATTAAGGTGCTTGACGGACAGATGGTAGAAGCCGGTGATGAGATTACTATCGGTTCGGTTAATCCTCATGATATCCTTAAGATTAAGGGCGTTCGTGCTGTGCAGGATTACATGATTCGCGAGGTGCAGAAGGTTTATCGCCTTCAGGGTGTTGATATCAACGATAAGCACATTGAGGTCATTGTACGACAGATGCTTAAGAAGATTAAGATTGAGAAGAGTGGGGATACAGAATATCTGCCGGGTACACTGGTTGATGTGTTAGACTATAATGAGATTAACAATAAGCTTACCTCAGAGGGAAAAGAATGTGCAGAGGGAACTCAGGTTATGCTTGGTATTACCAAGGCCTCTCTTGCAACAAATTCATTCCTGTCTGCAGCGTCCTTCCAGGAGACTACCAAGGTGCTTACGGAAGCTGCAATTAAGGGTAAGGTTGACCCGCTTATCGGTTTGAAGGAAAATGTGCTGATAGGTAAATTGATTCCGGCTGGTACAGGTATGAAGCGTTATCGCAATGTAAAGCTTGATAGTGAGCTGGAGACCGTTAATTTTGATGACGAGGATTTGGAGCTTTCTGAGTATGATGATGACGAAGTTGAATTTTCTGATGGTTATGAAACAGATGATGAGAGTGAAGAATTAGACGAGATGGTTGAAATGACGGAAGAATAAGAAAAATATAGAAAACCCTGTCCTTTGTGGCAGGGTTTTTGGCAAATAGGAAGGTTTGATAGGGAAAGGAAGTAATGCTGTGGGTAATCTGCAGTGTGTGTAGATATGTCAGAACAATTTTTAAGAACCGAGCTTCTGCTTGGAGAAGAGGCGATGGAGGTGTTAAGGCGATCCAGAGTGGCGGTTTTTGGTATTGGTGGTGTGGGTGGATATACTGTGGAGGCACTGGTGAGAAGCGGAATTGGTGCTTTGGATTTAATCGATGATGACAGGGTATCCGTTACTAATTTGAATCGTCAGATTATTGCAACACATTCCAGCATCGGTCAGTACAAGGTAGATATTATGCGGGATAGGATTTTGGATATTAATCCTGATTGCGCAGTGGAAGTGCATAAATGTTTTTATCTTCCTGAGACCAAGGACAAATTTGACCTTGGTCAATTTTCTTATGTAGTAGATGCAGTGGATACAGTGACGGCAAAAATACAGCTTGTTATGGAGGCACAGGAGAAGGGCGTGCCTGTAATCAGTAGTATGGGTGCAGGTAATAAGCTGAATCCGGCGGAATTTGAGGTGGCAGATATTTACCAGACATCTGTGTGCCCGCTGGCAAAGGTTATGCGCCGTGAATTAAAAAAGCGTGGAGTGAAGAAACTAAAGGTAGTCTATTCAAAAGAAAAACCTGTACAGACGGAGAAGAGTGAACAACTTGGAAGTAGTATTGAGGCAGAATGCGTAAACAATATAGGACGAAACACGGTTGTACAGCGTAGTGTTCCGGGTTCTATAGCATTTGTGCCGTCGGTGGCAGGGCTGATTCTTGCCTCGGAGGTAGTGAAGGATTTGACGGGAGTTTGTCATCAGGGGTGCTAAATTTTATTGTCACCGGACATATTACCGGTGTGGAAGGAAAGATTATGGTTCAAAAAACAATTGAGGAATTAGAATTAGATAGTCGGGATAAAATGATTATTGATGTCCGAAACAGGGAAGACTATGAAAAGGAGACTTATCCGGGAGCTGTGAATGTTTTCTGGGAGGAGTTTGACGAGCATATTGCTGAGCTTCCGAAGGACAAACCGATTTATCTGCTCTGCTATACTGGGCAGACAAGTAATGACCTTGCTATTAAGTATGCGGATAAAGGCTACGAAATCTACAGCATTGAAAACGGATATCAGTCCTATCTGCGGTTGAAATTGGAACCGTTGATGGATGAGGAGAATAGTGAGCCTGTGACCTGTAAGGATGTGGAAAGAAGCATCGTGAAACGGTTTCGCAAGGAAATATGGAGACCCTTTGTGAAAGCAATTAATGAGTATGAGTTGATTCAGGACGGGGATAGGATTGCAGTCTGTATTTCCGGTGGAAAGGATTCTATGCTGATGGCAAAGCTGTTTCAGGAATTGGAACGTCATGGCAAGAAAAATTTTGAGGCACAATTTCTTGTGATGAATCCCGGGTACAATGAACTCAATTATCAGATGATTTTAAATAATGCCAAATTGCTGCAGGTTCCCATCACTGTATTTGAATCCGATATCTTTGACACGGTGGCAAAGGAGGATATTGGTGGTTCTCCCTGCTATCTGTGTGCCCGTATGCGGCGGGGTCATCTGTACAGTCAGGCAAAGAAGCTGGGGTGCAATAAAATTGCACTGGGGCATCACTATGATGATGTTATTGAGACCATTGTTATGGGAATGCTTTATAGTGGACAGATTCAGACGATGATGCCAAAGCTTCATAGTACGAATTTTGAGGGGATGGAGCTGATACGGCCGATGTATCTGGTGAGAGAGCATGATATCAAGCATTGGCGGGAATATAATCGGCTACATTTTATTCAGTGTGCCTGCAGGTTCACGGAACAATGTGCCTCCTGTGAGGGACCAGAAAAGATTTCAAAGAGAGAAGAGGTAAAGGAATTGATTCATGAGCTTTCCCTGCGCAGTGATGTGATTGAAAAGAATATTTTTCGCAGTGTTGAAAATGTTAATCTGAATACGATAATTGCTTATAAACAGGACGGTGTTACACATCATTTTCTGGAGGATTATTAAAATATTCATCAAAGGGAAATAATACTTTACAAAAGATGTTTGGAATGCTATCATACATAGTAAATATAACTATGTTTTGTGGTGCGTTATAATAAGCATGGATTGTGAGGATATGTGATGAAATTTAAAATCGTGGGAGACAGTTGTACAGATTTTACATCGGAGGATATGAAAAAGGAATATATGGTATCCGTCCCGTTGACAATAGATGTGGGCGGTTTTGAAGTTGTGGATGATGAGAAATTTGACCAGGCAGACTTTCTTAAGAGAGTAGCTGAGTATGAGGGCTGCCCCAAATCAGCATGTCCCTCGCCGGAGAGCTATATACAAAGCTTCGCAGATGCTTCGGAGATTTTTGTGGTAACCTTGTCATCTCAGTTGAGTGGTTCTTATAACAGTGCGGAATTGGCAAAAAATATGTATATGGAAGAGCATCCAGAGGTCAAAATACAAGTTTTTGATTCTAAGTCTGCCTCCAGCGGGCAGTTTCTGCTGGTACATTTGATAGAGAAGCTTGCTTTAGAGGGGCGGGGATTTGAGGAGATTGTGGACAAGGTGACAGCAGTTCGCGATGAAATGGAAACAGTTTTTGTACTGGAAACTCTGGATACCCTTCGTAAGAACGGACGTCTGACCGGAGTGAAGGCACTAGTGGCAACGGCTTTAAATATTAAGCCGTATATGAAGGCAGTGGATGGAAGTATAGCACAAGCGGGTCAGGCCAGAGGAATGAAAAAGGCTCTTGACAAGATGGCGGAATATATTGGTGAGATAGGTAAAAACTTATCAGAAAAGACAGTGGTGATAGCACATTGTAACTGTGCTGAACGAGCGAAGCATTTGGGAGAAAAGCTAATGGAACAATATCACTTTAAGGAGATAGCAATTGTAGAAACGAGGGGAATCAGCTCGATGTATGCTAATGACGGTGGCGTAGTAGTAGCGTTCTGAGATGAAGAAAATTTTTTTAGAAAAAATAAAAAGCGGATAACGGGAGTCGAACCCGCCTTTCCAGCTTGGGAAGCTAGCGTTCTACCGATGAACCATATCCGCAAATAACAGGGCGGCAGCAAAGCCGCCCTTTGTGTTTCACTCCATTGCTGCATCAATGTAGGCTACCAGAGTCTTGAAGGTCTTATCAATTCCAAGAGTGGAGCTGTTAATGCATATATCATAGCTTCTGGAATCACCCCATTTGCCGTCAGCATAAAAATTGTGATAGGTCTTGCGCATTTTGTCTGCCCGCTTCATCTTGTTATAAGCAGCCTTTTCGTCCAAGTCATACTTCTTCATGACGCGTTGAATTTTCATATCCTTTGTACCCAAAATAAAGATACTAATCATGTTTGGATTATCGCGTAATACATATTCTGCACAGCGTCCCACAATTACAAAGGATTCCTTTTCTGTATTGCCCTTAGTCCGGATGAAATCAAAAATGTGATTGGCCACTGTCTGTTCCAGTGGCAGGTAATTACCATCCATTGATACCGGATAAAAAAACGGGCTTACCGGCTTTTCATCAAAATATTTTGCTACTTCAGCATTGATTGAACCTTTTTCCTCTACATGGTCAAAGATTTCTTTGTCATAAAGTGGAATGTTGTAGTGTTTTGCCAGCCGCTCCGCAAGTTCGTGTCCTCCGCTGCCAAACTCTCTTCCAACGGAAATAATAATCTGTTTTCCCATAATACATTCCCTCTTTCTGTCGGATTGCTCGGTGTGAAAGATGCATTTATATACTCAGTATAACATTTTTTGGACGGAATTGGAAGTCATTTTTTGTATTTTAAGGATTTCTTCCTGTATTTTAAGTATTTTTCTCTTCGTTAATGCTTGTGAAAAGCCGGCGGGGTGTGTATAATATAAAAGGAATATTAGTGGTTGATGTATGATGAACATTTTACGAAATAGAAAAATATACAGAATTACTATAAGGAGAAGGTTATGGAGGAATTACTGGGTAAATATAAGGGCTGTCTGTTGGGTGGGGCAGTTGGAGATGCTTTGGGATATCCGGTTGAATTTATGAAGACAGATGAGATTATTGAAGAATATGGGAGAGATGGAATCCGTGAGCATAAATTATATCAGGGAAAGGCACTGGTTTCTGATGATACGCAGATGTCTCTGTTTACGATATGCGGTTTGCTGAAAGGCTATACCAGATTCTGCCTGCGGGGGATTATGGGAGATTGGGCTTCTTATGTTCATCTGGCCTATCGGGACTGGATGATTACTCAATTTGAAAATTACGGTTATCCGGTTAAAGCAGGAGCATCATGGCTTTTGAATGTCCCTGAGCTGTATTCCTGCAGGGCTCCGGGTAATACCTGCCTGAATGCATTGGAGACCAATAAATGCGGACGCATTTATTCCCCTCTAAATAACAGCAAGGGGTGTGGGGGTGTAATGCGTGTGGCACCGGTAGGACTTTATCTCACAAAGCACATAGAGGATATTAAGGCTGTTGACCGGGTTGGTGTTGAGGTGGCAGCGATCACTCATGGTCACCCACTTGGATATGTTCCCGCAGCGGCCTTGGTACACATTATTGCACGGACAGTTACCACAGAGGCATCGTTGGAGGAGATAGTGACGGAGGCAATTCAGGTTGTGTGCGAAATGTATCAGGACAAAGAAGGAATTGAAATATTCCGTGGACTGATGGAGCAGGCTGTGGAGCTATCGCATGGGGACAAGCAGGATGTGGATGCCGTGTCAATGTTAGGAGAAGGCTGGACAGCAGAGGAAGCTCTTGCTATTGCAGTGTATTGCAGTCTGAAATATTCAGATGATTTTGCCGGGGCAGTTTGTGCAGCGGTGAACCATAGTGGTGACAGTGATTCTACCGGTGCGATAACCGGTAATATTCTAGGGGCTTATCTTGGGCTGGAACAGATACCGGCTGCATATTTGGAGCAGCTGGAGATGAGGGAGCTGATCGAGGAGCTGGCAGAGGATTTATACGGCGATTGCAAAATGACGGAGCATGGAGATTATCGGGACCAGATATGGGTGGATAAATATATTTACGGAACCTATACCGGTCAATATGGGAGTGTGTAAATATGGCAGAGTATCAGCATGTCACCCATTCCTTTGAACCAGTATATAATGAACATTCGACAATTTTGATACTGGGGAGTTTTCCGTCTGTCAAGTCCAGAGAACAGGGTTTTTATTATGGCTATCCAAGAAACCGGTTTTGGCGTGTATTATCCTGCATTCTGCAGGAGCCGTTGCCACAGACGATTAATGAGAAGAAGGATATGCTGTTAAAGCATAGGATAGCAGTGTATGATGTGATAGAGAGCTGTGATATTATCGGTTCAAGTGACAGCAGTATCCGCGGGGCAGTACCTGCGGATATTCGAAGAATAGTAGATGAGTCGGCTGTGCAAATTGTATTTACCAATGGAAAAACCGCGGGTGGATTATATCGCCGATATCATCAGCCAGATATCGGACTGCCAATGGTGGAGCTGCCTTCTACCAGTCCGGCAAATGCAGCCTGCTCAGAGGAGCGGCTTGTGGAAATATGGGGCGGGGAGTTGCGGAAATATATAACAGGATGAAGGCTGGCAGGAAACAATCTGAATAGAAATATATTCATATAATAAAGAACATATGGGAGAAAAAACGATGAATTGTTTACATGTACCAAGAATGATGATGCCTCTGGAGGGAACGGATTTGTATAAATGGTCAGTGATTGCATGCGACCAATATACTTCTCAGCCTGAGTATTGGAAGGAAACGGAGCATAATGTAGGTGATGCGCCATCCACCTTGCGGCTTACACTGCCGGAGGTGTATCTGGGTGAGGATGGTGAAGCAAAAAGGGTGGAGGATATTCATCGGACCATGGAACAGTATTTGCAGGAGGGAATTCTGCAGGAGCTGCCGGCGGGATTTATGCTGGTGAGGCGTAATTTTGGAAAGCAGTGTAGTAGATGGGGTCTGGTGGCAGAGATTGACTTAGAGACCTATGATTATAAGAAAGATGCATACTCCCTGATACGTCCTACAGAAATGACTGTGGAGGAAAGAATCCCTCCGCGTTTGAGAGTGAGACAGACGGCATCGGTAGAGCTTCCACATATTATGTTGATGATTGATGACCCGGAGAGAGCAATTATTGAACCGTTAGTGGACAGGCGGGATGAGTTTAGGCGGATTTACGGTACGGACCTGATGCAGGAGGGCGGGTACGTGGAAGGCTGGCTGATTCCGGAAGGGAAAGACACAGAATTTGTTATAAGGCAGGCTGAGCGGCTTGCGGATCCGGCAGTATTTCGGAAGAAATATGATTTGGATAGAGAATATCCGCTGTTGAATTTTGCGGTGGGGGATGGAAATCACTCCATGGCAACAGCCAAGGCAGCATGGGAAAATATTAAGGCAGGGTTAAGTGAGGAGCAGCGGAGTAACCATCCGGCACGATACTGTCTGTGTGAAATTGTAAATGTACATGATGAAAGTATAGAGGTGGAGCCGATTCACCGGGTTGTTTTTCAGGCTGACACAGATGAGCTGCTGGCTGAGGCCAAGACATACTATGAAAAAGCCGGTTGCCGTATGTCAGTGGAGGAATACAGCGGTAAGGATAGTCGTGGGGCTGAGACCGAGGAAGCGCATTGTTTTACTCTATGTAGTGCAGGGGGCTGGAAAACGATTAAGGTGATTAATCCTAAATGGGGAATTGCAGTGGCAACACTACAGTCCTTCCTTGATGATTACCTGACTCATCATGAACAGAGCAGAATCGATTATATTCATGGAAGTGATGTGGTGGAGAGTCTGGGAACCAAGGAGGGCAATCTGGGATTTTTCCTTCCGGAAATTCGGAAAGAGGATTTGTTTATTGGTGTGATTAAGGATGGGGTACTCCCCAGAAAAACCTTTTCTATTGGAGAGGCAAATGAAAAGCGTTATTACATGGAATGTAAACGAATCCGTCCAACAGATAATTGATATAGGTAATTAATAATAAAGGAGGGCAATGGTATGCCATATATTGATTCAAAGGTTAGTGTTTCTATAAGTGAGGAGCAGGAGAAGGAATTAAAGACAAGACTGGGACAGATAATTTCCCTGATTCCGGGAAAGAGTGAGGCATGGCTGATGACAGGGTTTCAGGATAATTATCATCTGTATTTCAGGGGAGATAACAGCCAGCCTGTAGCGTTTATTGAAGTAAAGGTGTTTGGAAGAAATAATCCTGGTGCATTTGAGGCAATGACAGCAGAGATATGCAAGATTTTTGGCGATGTGCTGGGGATTGCATCAGACCATATCTATATCAAATACGAAGCGGTTTCCGACTGGGGATGGAATGGAGGCAATCTCTAATTATGATTGACTGGAAGAATTATCACAATGGTGAAGGATTCGTCCCGTATTACACAAGAAGATTTAAGAAGGATGCAGAAAGCTTTGTAAAGTGGATTTTGACAGCGTTTGTGGTTGGGTTTCTGGTTGGTGGAGTCAGCAGTGTATTCTCCTGGGTGCTGACCGGAGTGACGAATTTTCGGGAGGACCATCGATGGATTTTTCTGTTTCTGCCACTGGCAGGTGTGGTTATTGTCTTTTTGTATCACTGGCTTGGAAAGGATGACGGTGGAACTAATCAGGTGTTTTCCACGGTGAGGTCTCAGGATGAGGTGCCGTTTCATGCAGCACCTTTGATTTTTATAGCAACCGCAATTACTCATCTGGTGGGTGGTTCTGCCGGTCGTGAGGGTGCTGCCATTCAGTTGGGAGGGAGCATAGGTAACCAGCTGGGGCATTGGATTAAGCTGGATGATGAGGACAGGCATGTAGTTGTTATGTGCGGAATGAGTGCTGCATTTGCGGCGCTGTTTGGAACTCCCATGGCGGCAGCGATTTTTGCCATGGAGGTGGTGAGTGTAGGTGTTATGTACTATACGGCGTTGATGCCCTGTGTGATATCTGCGCTGATTGCCTCCAATTTTGCTGCCAGTCTAGGTATTCATCCGGAGGTTTTTCATGTGGCGGATATTCCCCGCCTGACAATGCTTAACGGGTTAAAGATGGGACTGATTGCCATTGCCTGTGCAGCGGTCAGTGTTGTTTTTTGCATTGCTCTGAAGCAGACCGGAAAGCTGTTTCATCAGCGGTTGAGGAATCACTATGTTCGTGTTGTGGTCTGCAGTCTGATTATTATACTGCTTACACTCTGTCTGCGCACGGATGCTTATATGGGTGCCGGAATCGGAATTATAGAAAGTGCTATCCATCAGGGAACGGTAAATTATTTTGCGTTTTTCTGGAAGATGCTGCTGACGGTGCTGACGATGAGAGCAGGCTTTCGGGGAGGCGAAATTGTGCCGTCCTTTACTATTGGGGCAGCGCTGGGGTGTGAATTAGGGCTTTTTATAGGGATATCTCCGTCGTTGTGTGCTGCAGCGGGAATGGTGGCAGTGTTTTGTGGTGTGACTAACTGTCCGATTACCTCTATATTGATTGCCTTTGAATTGTTTGGATTTGAGGGGGCGGCCTACTACCTGATTGCCGTATCCATCAGCTATGCTGTGTCCGGTTATTATAGCCTGTATAAAGACCAGACCATTGTATATTCGAAGTATAAAGCAAAATATGTGAACAAGCATACCAAGTAAATAGTCATCTGATGGGTGGAAATTTAAGAAGAGCAGCAGATGATTAAGGAGAAAATAAGATTGGGGGAGTAGATATTCAATGAAGGAAAAAAGGAAATCATTGCAAGGGGCTGTTTCTGTAGTTCTTCTTTTGATAGCTATTATGATTTTATTTCAATGGTATACTGCACAAAACAGCAAACGTATGGAAGAGCGGAACAAAAATTATGCAGCAGATTCGGCACGTCAGACGGCTGAACGGATAAACGACGAATTAAACAATGCGCTGAACCTGATTGATACATATACATATTTTATAGGAGAAAGTCTGACTGAACCGAAAATCACTACGCAGATACTCAGTGATATAGAAGACAAAGCATTATTTGATGCCGTAATTTTCACCGATATGAACGGTACGAATTATATATCCGATGGGCGGACCTCCGATGCTTCCGGTTGGGATTACTATATCAATGGCATGGAAGGAAAAAGAGGTATATCCGTTGTATTTGATTCCAGCCTTTATAACGAAACGATGGTATGTTTCTATGCACCGCTCCGCTATCAGGGTGAAATTATAGGTGTGTTAAGAGGTGCATATCTGGCAGAGGAATATCTAAGAGATATGCTGGTTACCACTTATTTTGGTGAGTCGGCAGATGTGCATATTTGTATGCCGGACGGAAGGGTTATTGCATGTTCAGACTCCAGGATACATGATGGAGACCTGCTTCACATTCTGATAGAAATGGGAATGATCGATGAAAAAACTGCGGAAAGTGTAAAAGGTGTATTTGAAAATGGTCGGGAAGGTTCGTATATTTGTGATTCTGGCAGTAAGACGGATAATATCTGTGTAATGTATCTCCCTGATTATGATTATGTTCTGGTACAGACATTTCCCAAGAGTGTCACACAGGATATGATAAGAGTTGAAAACCTTGTAGGAATACAATTAGAGGCCATGCTGATTGGATTGTTTGTTCTCTATATTTTCGCCATGCTGATACGGGCAGGAAAAGAAAAGAAGCTGCTGAAACAGGAAAATCAGGAGATGGGTTATATTATTAATGGTGTAAACACTTTGTTTTCCCGTTTTGCCATGGTGGATTTAGAGGCAGAGACTTATCAATATCTTGCCGGAACAAGACCGGAGGACAGCGGGCTGTCTGTTACCGGCAACTATCAGGATTTATCGAAATATCTCTGTTCTCTTCAGATTGAAGAAAATGACCGCAGGGGATTAGCTGAGCAGCTTGATAAAAATTCCGTTATCGAAGCGATGGAGAAACATAATGATTTACGCTTTGAATGTCATGTAACGCAGAATGATCATCCGGAATGGGAGCATATAAATATTATCTGCCTGGAGAGAAAGGATGGCAGGGCGAGTAAGGTTTTATTTATCAGACAGAACATTACAGAGATAAAGGAAGAAGAGTTGCGTATTCAGGCAGAGATGTCTCTTGCAAACCGTAAAGAAAGACAGTACAGGATAGCGATTACCTCTAATTCCTTCTGTACGTTTGAGTTCAATTTAACGAAGGACCTGATTGAGGATGACATTATATGTACGGTAGATGGGCGGCAGATGTCCCTGCTTGCAAGCGCACGGCTGGAAGCACCGTGTAAGGCTTCCGAGTGTTTTGAACGGTGGAAGGAAAATATTTTAGAGGAATCCATGGAGGATTACTGCAATACAGTGAACATAGAGTATCTAAGAGAGCGTTTTGAACAGGGTGATCAGGAAGTGGTTGTTGATTACTGGGCACAGGTTTTGGCTGACAGTCAGATGTGTGTAAGGCAGTCCTTTATTATGACAAAGGATAATGACACAGATGATATAATGGTTATGGTGGTATCAAGGGATATTACCGATCAGGTCAGGAAACAGCGAGAGCAGACACAGGCACTGCAGGATGCCTTGATGCAGGCACAGCATGCGAATCGGGCAAAGACTACCTTCCTTTCCAATATGTCCCATGATATCCGTACACCAATGAATGCGATTATTGGATTTGCAACGATTGCGGTCAGCCATATTGACAATACGGAACAGGTTAAAGACTGTCTGCAGAAGGTTCTCTCTTCCAGCAATCATCTGCTCAGTCTGATTAATGATATCCTTGACATGAGTAGAATTGAGAGTGGTAAGGTGCAAATCAAGGAACAGGAATGTAATATTTCTGAGATGATGCATAATCTGGTAAATATTATTCAGCCGCAGGTGAAAGCAAAGCAGCTCGAATTATTCATTGATACGTTTGAGGTTACCAATGAAGATGTGATAGCAGATTCTCTGAAGCTGAATCAGGTCTTTATCAATCTTTTGAGTAATGCAGTGAAATATACACCGGCGGGCGGAACAATCACGTTCCGGATTATGCAGAAAACAACGTTTCGTCATGGATATGGTGATTATGTCTTCATCATTAAGGATAATGGTATTGGCATGACACCGGAATTTGTGGAACATATTTTTGAACCTTTTGAGAGAGAGTCAAGTGCAACCATATCCGGTATAGAGGGTACCGGTCTCGGTATGGCTATTACCAAAAATATTGTTGAGATGATGGATGGTACGATTTCCGTCGAGAGTGAGGTCGGTAAGGGAAGTGTATTTACGGTAGAATTATCGCTGAAGCTGCAGGATGTGGAAAAGAATGCAGAGCAGATAAAGGAGTTAGACGGTCTGCGGGCATTGGTTGTGGATGACGATTTCAATACATGCAGCAGTGTGAGTAAAATGCTGCAACAAATCGGTCTGCGTTCCGAGTGGACAACCTCCGGCAGGGAGGCGATATATCGTGCGAAGATGGCCCATGAAGAAGGAGATTCTTATCATACCTATATTATTGATTGGCAGATGCCGGAGATTAGTGGTATGGAGACTGCAAGGAGAATCCGTAGTGTAGTTGGTCCGGATGCACCGATCATCATTCTGACGGCGTATGACTGGACAGATATAGAGGAAGAAGCAAAGGATGCCGGAGTCACTGCCTTTTGTGCAAAACCGCTCTTTATGTCAGATTTGAAATCTGCACTGCTGGCGGCAAATAATCTGGTTGATAAGGAAGAGGAGGCTGCCTCGTGGACTTTGGCTGATTTCAAAGGAAAGCGGGTTCTGCTTGTAGAAGACATTGAGCTAAATCGTGAGATTGCAGAGGTGATTTTGACAGAGGCCGGCTTCGCTGTGGAATCTGCTCCGGATGGAACGGATGCGGTGGCGATGGTGAAGGAATCTGATGAATATTATTATGATGCGATTTTGATGGATGTGCAGATGCCGATTATGAACGGTTATGAGGCAACCC
>CAMWYM010000068.1 GCA_947178475.1 uncultured Clostridium sp.
TAGACAATATCGCAAGCAGGGCATTGGGGAGCCGTCGGTACTTAGGTGCCGTACTTTGGCACCTTATGTACCGTTACGAGCGACACATAGCAAAAGCGTGCCCTGCGGTGATTTGTCTATATTGTACAACGGACGTTTGGGAAAACAGAGTTTTGCTTATGGCTATTGTTGTTATGAATGGGGGAAAGCCTATGTCATTAAAGGAAATTGCACGATTATCCGGTACATCCGTGTCCACTGTTTCCAGAGTATTGAATAATCCGGAACACTGCTGTAATCATCCGGGACTTTCCGATAGAATATGGGAGATTGCGGCGAGGCTCAATTATCTGCCTAATACTGCGGCAAGAAGTCTGCGGTGTGGCACCTTTGAGACAGAGTCTCCGTTTACCGTTGATATTTTTCTTACCCGGTTTGATTCCATGGAGGAAGATGCCTTTTTTATGGAGCTGTTCCGATATATTCGGGAGGAGCTGCTTGCTGCTGGCTGTCTGCTGGGAGATATACTCAATTCAGTGGATGTGATGAACCTCAGCGGCTCTGCTGGAGAAACGGATAGAATACCATACAAGGTGCCGTCCCACTCTTTTGAGAATAGTACTGGCTTCATACCGGATAAGGAAAACACCGGGTTAATCATTTTGGGAAAGTGTCCAGCTAAGCTGATTCCCATGCTGAGGAAAAGGTATCAGTGTATTGCGGGGATTGACCGCAATCCTACAGATTATGAATATGACGAGGTGGTGTGTAATGGTACCACGGCTGCTGAAAAGGCAGTGGAATATTTGATTTCCCTTGGACATAAGGACATTGCCTACATCGGGGATTGTACCTATGAAGCGCGCTATATCGGTTATTATCAGGCATTGTTGAATCACAAGATATCGTTAAATCATATGAATGTTCATCCCACCAGACAGACTCGTGAGGAGGGCTATCAGGCAATGCGGTCAATTTTGCAGAGAGAAGAGCATCCCACTGCAATCTTTTGTGCAAATGACAGCACCGCTCTTGGTGTTTTACAGGCATTAAAACAAAGCAAACAGAGGGGATATCTCCCCTCCGTTATTTCCATAGATAATATTGAAGCATCACAGAAAACCTCACCAATGCTCACTACCATTGATATTCCCAAAAAGGAAATGAGTCATCTGGCGCTGACCCTTATTCTGGACCGCAGAAACGGTCATCATGAAGAAAATGTACGGATTGAACTGCCCTGCCATCTGATTGAGCGGGAGAGCTGTTCTTATCTTTACCACTAAGGGTTACCCTGCGTAGGGAAGCTGTTCAAAAAGATCAAATTCTGAAACACCGTCGATGTAAATCATACCGTCCTCCTGTCGTTCAAAATGGAGTTCACCCTCGGTGCCCTCTGGTTTGTAGTCTGCATTAAAATTCTCCAGCTCGTCATAGGGGATTGATACAATGATTCTGCCTTCCGCATAGGATGCAATATCGTAGGCATTGAATATAATATTCAACCCCAGTCCGTCCAAGTACCATACAGGAGCATTCATGTAATCCTCAATGGCCGTTTCATAATGCTCAAACGTATACCCGTCATTTCGCTTCTCATTGATATATGCATCGACATAGGTTCTAACCTCTGCTTGGATATTTCCCAAATCTTCAAAGGTAATCTCTGTACCTGTCTGGGTATCAAAAGCAACACCGTACAAATAATCATATCCGTGGGCTCCGCCGCCATAGGAGTATTCATTGACTGCAAGGCAGGTAATCCGATTATCCGCACGGACAGTCTTTGCCGAGTAATCAAGGGAAAATTTATAGAAATTATCTCCCATATTCTCTGCATCGATTTTGGCATTATCAAGTAACTCCTGTGCCCGTGCCATGTATCCATCTGTATAGCTTGAAATCCAGGTGGTAATGGCTTCCTTTAGCTCAGGGTAATCATCACCCATAACCTCAATTATAGGATAGGTGCCGGAGATATATTCATAGTTATTTTCGCCAGCATCATAATAATTGGTTGTAATATTAAGCTGGGGACCTGCAGAAAGATCTGGCAGGTTAGTATCCTCCGTTGATTCTGTATCCGGTTCCCCTGCTTCATCCTCCGTCGACTCATTCTCTGTCTCAGAGGATATATTTTGAGTAGTTTCCCCCTCTGTCGATGCAACTTCTGTCGGTTTGCCACAGGCGGTAAGGCAGAGAATGGCAGCCATAATCATGGCGATATATGCTTTTTTCATCGGTATCCCTCCCGTTTTGTAACAATAGTTAATCCTGTGTGGTGATTTCCTTATAATATTCGGCATAATCCGTTCTGCAGTCCTTTGTAAAGGCAATGGCCGTCCGGGGATGCTGATTGAGCAGACCGGTTATTAAGTACTGCAGGTCATATCCCCAGACAATACCCTCCTGTTTCAGCTTTATGATATGCTTTTCGATAAACTGGAATGCCGGGTATACATTGTATTTCGGATTTTTCAAAAATCCAAGCAAAAGCTCCATGGCACAGTTGCCGGCACCGCGTCCCATTTCGGCATAGGTTCCGTCTAACCAATCTACACCGTCGCCTACGGCTTCAATGGTATTTGCAAAAGCAAGCTGCTGGTTGTTATGCGCATGCATTCCCACTTTCTTATTATATTTAGCAGCGAATTCAAGATAAACATCTGCCAGCCGGGCTATCTGTTCAGGATAGAGGGAGCCGAAGCTGTCCACAATGTAGAAAACACTTACAGGAGATTGTCCCAAAATATCCAGTGCAACCTTCAAATCACCCTCCTGGGCGTTGGAGATTGCCATAATGTTGCAGGTAGCTTCATATCCCTTGTTCACAGCGTCCTCAATCATATCCACTGCTGCCGGAATTGTGCTTAAATAGGTTGCGACACGGATTAAATCGATGGGACTTTCATTCTTCGGATGGATATCCTGCTTGTAATCGCATCGTCCGACATCGGCCATAATTGATAGTTTTAAATCGGAATTCGTAGTATCGCCTAATACTGCGCGAATATCGTCATCGCTGCAGAATTTCCATTTGCCGAATTTGCTCTCGTCAAACATGGTCTTGTCAGCTCTATATCCCAGCTCCATGTAATCTACACCGGCTTTAATATTGGTTTGATATAAATCCTTTACAAACTCATCAGTAAAGAAAAAGTCATTCACCAGTCCGCCGTCCCGTAATGTTGCATCTAACACCTTTACCGATTCACGGTAATTCATTAAATGTGATATCTCTTTCATTTTCAACTGTCTCCTTTTGTGGTAAATTGATTTCATAACTATAACATATTCGTATTTATAAGGCAAATTATTTGGTGAGAGATGCATTGTAATTATTCAGTCCGCCTACACAGTTGATGACATCATAGCCCATCTCTGACAGAATCCGTGCAGCCTGAATACTGCTTCCTCCGGTATCACAATATACAATCAGGGTTCTTCCCTTAGGAAAATTTACCTGTTTCTTTTCGATTCGTTCAAGGGGGAGATTTATTGCCATTGGAATGTGTCCTGCACAAAACCGGTCTGGTTTTCTTACGTCAACAATTATGGCATCATTTTTTAGTGCAGATGCCACGATTTGCCGGATATTAATGTGTTCAAATGCCATGATAGAATCCATTGATTTCCTTACTTATTAATAAAATATTCATTTGAAAGATAAGTCGTGCATTAAAATTCAATACCGGTTGTTAAGGTGAAGATAAAAAGAGTAATGCCCAGCAGTCCCGCATTTTTGGTGGGATAGCTGAGCATTATTTATTAGCTATAGGGTTGTATTTACATATTTGCCTTTACCTGATTGTAGATTCCCTCGGCATCTAGCTGATATTTGTGGAGTAACTCCACTGCCGGACCGGATTCTCCGAATAAATCCCGCATGCCGATTTTGTAGACAGGTGCCGGAGCATGTTCGCAGAGTACATCGCAGACAGCAGAGCCAAGACCGCCGATAATAGAGTGCTCCTCTATGGTGAAGAGTTTTTTCGTCTCTGTTGCCGCCTTGATTAGAATATCCTTATCTATTGGTTTAATCGTATGGATATTGATTACCCTTGCATCAATTCCATCTGCCGCTAATTTGTCTGCTGCCTCCAGGGCAAAGCCTACCTCCAGTCCCGTTGCCACCAAGGTAATATCCTTTCCGTCTCTTAATGTCACGCCCTTTCCCAGCTCAAATTGGTAGCCGGGTCCGTCGTTGATGACCGGAGCTGCAAGGCGTCCAAATCGGAGATATACAGGACCGTTATGCTCATAGGCAGCCTTTACTGCAGCCTTAGCTTCAATATCGTCAGAAGGATTAATAATCACCATATTGGGAATTGTGCGCATTAAAGCGATATCCTCATTACACTGATGGGTTGCACCGTCTTCTCCCACAGAAATACCTGCATGGGTTGCACCGATTTTGACGTTTAATTTGGGGTAGCCGATGGTATTGCGTACCTGTTCATAGGCACGTCCAGCGGCGAACATGGCAAAGCTGGAAGCAAAAGGAATCTTGCCTGTTAATGAGAGTCCAGCTGCAATACCCATCATGTTACACTCTGCAATACCGCAGTCAATGTGTCTGTCCGGAAATTCCTTTTTGAAAATTCCGGTTTTGGTAGCAGCCGCTAAATCTGCATCTAAAACCACTAAGTTGTCATGTGCTTTTCCTAATTCTACTAAAGCATTACCGTAGCTTTCACGGGTGGCAATCTTCTTTAATTCTGACATAATGCTTCACCTACTTTCTCCAAATCGGCCATTGCCGTTGCATATTGTTCGTCATTTGGTGCTGCACCATGCCATGATGCCTGATTCTCCATGAAGGAGACATCTTTTCCCTTTATTGTCTTTGCAATAATAGCAGTTGGCATACCTTTTGTTTCCTTTGCCTCTTTAAAGGCGGCATCAATAGCGTCAAAATCATGTCCGTCAATGGTGATGACATGGAAATTAAACGCCTTAAATTTATCCGCAATCGGGTAAGGAGAACAGACATCGGCAACGCTGCCGTCTATCTGTAAATCATTGTTGTCTACGATTATTACAAGGTTATCCAGTTTTTTGTGCCCTGCAAACATGGCGGCTTCCCAAACCTGACCCTCTTGGATTTCTCCGTCACCCAGCAGTGTATATACACGATAATTATCACTGGAAAGCTTGGCAGAAAGTGCCATACCCACTGCAACGGATATACCCTGTCCCAAGGAGCCTGCTGACATATCTACGCCAGGAGTTCCCTTCATGTCCGGATGGCCCTGAAGCATTTCTCCGGTTTTCCGGAGCTTTAAAAGCTCTTCCTCTGGGAAGTATCCCTTCATAGCCAGTGCGCCGTAAAGTGCCGGTGCGACATGTCCCTTTGATAAAACAAAACGGTCCCGGTCTGGTTTTTTGGGGTTAGCCGGTTCAATGTTCATTTCTTCAAAATATAAATAGGTTATAATATCTGCTGCGGACAATGAACCGCCCGGATGACCGCATTTTGCAGCGTGTAGGGAAGCTATGATGTGCTTCCTGAGCTGATTTGCACATTGTTGAAGTTCTAACTTGTTCATGATTAATCTCCTCACTGTAACTGGTATTCGGGATACATTACATTAACTTGGTTCTTTACAACCAACTATTATTGTATAGACAAATTAAAAAAAAGCAAGCTTTTTTTCGGTTAATCAAAAATTATGTCCGAGAAATGGGAAGCTTCGCAGAAATTTCGAATACAGATATCTACAAATCCTGTTTCCTGTAAAAGCTTGCAATCACTGTCACCGTATATGCCAATGATTCTTCCTGCACCTGCCCGGTGGGCCGAAATTACACCGGAGACAGCGTCCTCAAACACTATGCAGTCTTCTGGCTTTGCAGAGAGTAAATGCATGGCTTTCAGATAGATATCGGGCTCCGGCTTTCCTTTCAGGCAGCCGTTGTCATAGGCTACCCGGTCCTTATCAAACCATCGGTCAAGTCCAAAGTAGTCGAAGTAAAAATTAATATTGGCTAAATTTGCGGCGGTGGCGATGGTCATAGAAATATTGTTTCTTTTGGCGGTATCCAGAAATTCCGGAAGACCGTCTGTTAAATGAAATCGTTCTTTGTTCTGTAGACAAAGCTCACGGTACAGAGCTTCCTTTTCCTGCGAGTATGCGGCAAGCTTCTGGGGAGAAAGTATTTTTTCTCCGAGAAAATGCTCCAAAATTGCAGGAGATGTTTTGCCGTGTACATGTTTTTGGAATTCTGCCTGAGATACCTTGCGGTGGCAGAGCTGTTCCACATAGTATCTCCAGGCAGTTTCATGCATATAGGAATCCATCACCATAGTTCCGTTAAAATCAAAAATATATGTGTGCATTTATATTCCTATAAATAACTCTTTAATTTATCTACCATATCAAGCTTTTCCCACGGCAAATCCAAATCTGTACGTCCGAAATGTCCGTAAGCAGCGGTCTGCTTATAAATCGGCCGGCGGAGATTCAGCATCTTGATGATGCCTGCCGGACGGAGGTCAAAGTTTTCACGGATAATTTCTACAAGCTTTAATTCATCCAGCTTGCCGGTACCAAAGGTATCTACACGGACAGAAGTGGGGCGTGCTACACCGATAGCGTAGGACAGCTGAATTTCACATTTGTCTGCCAGACCGGAGGCTACAATATTTTTGGCTACATATCTTGCGGCATAGGCGGCAGAACGGTCTACCTTAGTGCAGTCCTTGCCGGAGAATGCACCACCGCCGTGGCGGGCATATCCACCATAGGTGTCTACAATGATCTTACGTCCGGTAAGACCTGAATCGCCGTTTGGACCACCGATAACAAAGCGTCCAGTAGGGTTGATAAAGTACTTGGTATTCTCGTCTACGAGCTCTGCAGGGAGTACGGTATCAAATACATGTTTCTTGATATCCTGATGAATCTGCTCCTGAGTAATCTCGTCGCTGTGCTGGGTGGATAGTACCACAGCTTCAAGCCGTACCGGTTTCCCAGCCTCATCATATTCTACGGAAACCTGGGTTTTCCCGTCCGGTCTTAAATAGGGAAGAGTTCCGTTCTTGCGGACTTCTGTTAATTTTCTTGAGAGCTTGTGTGCAAGACTGATTGGATATGGCATATATTCCTCGGTCTCATTAGTTGCAAAACCGAACATCATACCCTGGTCACCGGCACCGATAGCCTCGATATCTGAATCGCTCATCTGATTTTCCTTGGCCTCTAATGCCTTGTCTACACCCATAGCGATATCGCTGGACTGCTCATCTATGGCAGTAATAACACCACAGGTATCGCAGTCGAAACCACTTTCTGATGAAGTGTAGCCGATTTCGCGTATCGTGTCCCGGACAATTTTCTGGATATCAATATATCCGGTGGTTGAAATTTCCCCCATTACCAGTACCAGACCGGTAGTGATGGAGGTCTCACAGGCTACACGGCTGTTGGGATCCTGCTCCATTAATGCATCCAATACTGCATCTGAAATCTGGTCACAGATTTTGTCGGGATGTCCTTCTGTTACGGACTCTGAAGTGAATAAACGTTTTTCCATTCTTGTTTCCTCCTTGAAATAAGTTGTACAAAAAAACTTCAAATCCTTAATGAGGATTTGAAGTGGTTATGATCTGTATATTCAAATCCTCTTATTGATCGGACAGATGATCTGTCTGTCCGCACAGGCCGGCACCTTCCATATCAATGGGGTTGCCGTGGCTTCTTAGTCCCTTCTGACTCCACCACTCTGAATAAGAGAAGTTTCTTTTGCACTTTTATTGATGTTTGTCTTTAAACGACAAATCGCTGTACAACGCTATCATACTCCATAAGGGAGCATTCGTCAAGAATAGATTGTTTGATCATATGTATTTCAGCGTTAAATGAAAACAGACCGGCGGTATTCCCGCCGGTCTGTTTTTAGGAGGTGTAGAAATAAGCTTATTCCTTTAAGATAACTAATTTATCGCCGGTTTTGATTTGGTCACTTTCAAGATTGTTCATTTCTCGTATGCGGTCCGCCGTGGTGTAGTAGTTTTTGGCGATACTCCAAAGAGTATCTCCTTTTTTCACAATATAACCAATGACACCTGGCAAGGTCTTTTTGCGTTCAAGATTGATGGGGTTAAGTGCCATGGCAAGCACTGCTCTGGTCTGTTCGTTGGTGAAGGCGAGGACCTCTAATGAGACCTCCGCTTTTACCTCAATCTGGCTGTCGCTTTGCTGCAGGGCTGTAATCTGGTCAAGGAATGGCACGATGGAATAAGTCACTTCATTTTTCATGCCATTTACTTCTATCTCATAGGAAAATGGGATGTCAAAGGTAGTGGAAGAAAGTGCACCGTTTTCCTCTTTGTTTAAATATGTAATCTGGGTTCCAACAACACCCTCTACCATGATTCCCTTTGCCGTTCGTTCCGTTTCGTCGATAGAAACTGACCCCTCCACATTGCAAATCTGTAAGACAGACTGTTGCTTTGGCATTTCTACAACATCGGATATTTTTGCTTTGGCACAGTTGCGCACCAATAGATGCTGTACAGTGAAGTCTTTCCATTCTGGCTCGATTTCCATATCGGTAGAGTAGGCATCCTGTACCAACTGCATTTCTTCATTGCCATATAGCTTGATTTCCACAGTAAATTCTGCTGCCAGGTCAATAAGGCGGTCTTCCCCACTTTCGTCCGGAACCACAGTGATATGGTACTGGTCAAGGCTTAAAAAGCTTCCGGAAATCATATCCTCACTGCAGCTTTCTTCGCCAATCCGCTGCTCGAAGGGGACATCCATCGTAAAGTATTGCAGAGGCATATTGTCTTCCTCCGCAGTATAGATTAAAAAAATATTTAGCTTTCCGCTGGCTAACAGATAACCGTCTGAGGGCTTAATCTGAGTACAGGTAACTGTCATGCTTTTCCAAATTACCTGATAGATGTTCGGCTTGTTCGCGGGGATTTCTACCTGCTCTTCCACCTGCATAGTCTGCTTTTTCTGGAGCTTTAATGTCATCATCGATATATTGCCTTTGAGAATCTCTGCATTATCTCCCTGCTCAATACTCGTAACTGCTTCAAAATTTTCATTTTCCTTTACCTGATAGTCGATTCCCACCAGTGCCTTCAGGCTGAGTTTTCTGGAATGAAGCATAGTGACAGTCAAATCATTTAAGCTGGTATGAACCTCAATGTAATCATTTTCTTCGGTTCCATCTGCATTGATATATTCAACAAAGGGTACCTTGCCGGTCATGCTGTCGAAGGCGTTTCCGTCCTTGTCAGCGCTGTAAAGGATTTGATAATTCAGTGTTCCCTTAATCTGGAAACGGTCCACCATTGCCTGAGTATCATCAATGACGACATTTCCTTTTACCAAAACCAAGCGTTCCATATCCATCAAATTTTCCGGAAGGTTGATGGTGTCATCTATCGTAAACTGCATTGCATTTTTCACTTTCCATGTAAAATTGTGTATTTC
The DNA here is from genome assembly GCA_947178475.1 of uncultured Clostridium sp. Classification (GTDB taxonomy): domain Bacteria; phylum Bacillota; class Clostridia; order Lachnospirales; family Lachnospiraceae; genus CAG-590. The sequence continues at coordinate 9,432 of CAMWYM010000068.1, forward strand.
CTGTTTGATAAATTCCATACTGCCTCCTGCTGGTTTATTTGTGTTTTATCTATCCACCATTATATGCATGACCTCTTTGAAACATTCCTCATTTTACCTTGAATAAAAAAGAATGTCATTGCGGGAAAAGCAAAAAAGCACAGACTATTTTGCCTGTGCTTTTTTGCTTTTCTCTCCGGATATGCTTATGAATTCTCACTATGTATAAGCTGCTTTAGCGCCCTTTCTATATATTTGTCGGCAGTAATCGGAGAGCTATTTCTTTTGGAAAGCTCCTTCAAATCGTTATTATCAAGGGTGATGACATGCTCCTGCGCACTTTCCGGTGCGGGAATAACATATGAGTCCATCTCTTTTTCCAGTTCATTTAATCTGCGCATAATATTCGTAATCTGGGTCTTGCCCAAATTCACTGCTTCAAGCAGTTCGTTATAATGCTCGGTTATACGTTGGCAGTCCGGAATATCCTCATAGATTGTTTCTGGATCATCCATGATGCCTGACTCATTGCCATTCTCGTACACATATCGGTTATCCTTGATGTTTCTGTCCAGGAAATTCAGTGTTTGTGTTATCTTTCCTCCTTCAACTGTTATAATGAGTTTTGCCATATTCCTTCCTCCTTCTATTGCAATGTTTCAGGGAATGGCAGTTGATACTAAGTAAAAGCTGGTATTTTATTGCTGCAACACTCACCTTGATATTTTGTAGTATACTATGGAAACCAGTATTTTTCAAGATTTAACTATCCGTTCGGAGGGGCAATCGCTTAATATTTTGTTACTTTTACATCTTAACCAGACAGACGCTTGTCCTGTGTGCTGTATGGTATCCATTTCAGGTACGCTTGCGCTCAGTTGCAAGCACAGCGGTACATAAGGCAGCAAAATACGCTGCCTAAGTACCGGTGGTTGCAAATGCCCCTGCATGGACACCATATAGCACACAAGACAAGCTGTTAATTGGTAACCTCTGAAAAGTTACATCTGCCTTTTGCCGTCTGTTTGGAAGAAAAAATAACAAAATATTAAGTGATTGCCCTAATCCGTTCGGGGCGGTATATATTTACTCTCAACCCACCGATAAATAAAATAGATTTTTATTTTTTGTCACAAAAGTATTTTGAAATTGGTTATATATTATGTAAGCACAATGCGTACGGTTGTGGCTGCATATCTGTTTAGAGGCTGATTGCGCATCAGCGCAATTCATTTTATCATAATGAAACTCGCTGATGCTCGCGCAGGTCATCAACCTCCGCTCTGCTTCGGTTGGTGACATTTTATCATATATTTTGTTATTCCAGGAGGTGGAAACGTTGAAGGATAAAAGAGCATCAATCAGGTTTATTGAAAAATGCTATAAGTTATATGAGCAGAAGATGTATCAGGTTGCAAACAGTATCCTGCGGGATTCCGGATTAGCGGAGGATGCTGTACAGGAGGCTTTCATAAAATTAATGAAAAGTGGAACATGTTTTGAAAATCCAGAATCAGAGGATTGTAAAAGATATGTGATCACGGTCATTAAACATTCCGCAATTAATATTTATAACAAGAAAAGACGGGAACAGGAAATTATGTATTTCTCAGATGAAGAGGCAAAGACCGAAAATCTGTCGGATGTAACTGACAGAGATGAATCTACAGAGTTGGAGGAACTGATTTCTGTTTTGCCGTCAAAATATTATGCGGTTGTTGACTGCCTGACTGTTAAGGAGTTATCGGTCAAAGAAACAGCAAAAACATTGGGTATCACAGAGTCGAATGTAAGGAAAAGATTTGAGCGTGCAAAGTTAATGTTAAAAACGATAGTGAAAGGAAGGGAAGGCTATGAGTCAGATGTTAGATTATACAAATCCGGAAGCATTTGAGATTTCCGTGGAAGAATTTGATGCATTAGAAGGTGTACATGAATTTTCAACAGAATATAAGAGGAATAAAAAGAAGCTGTTAAAGGAATACCGCAAAACAGTATTGACATCAGTAAAAAGGAATTATGCTAAGGTGGCGGTGGCTGCTGCGCTTGCTGTAATATCGGCGCCTCTCATTGCAAATGCTGCAACAGGGGGAGAGTTTTTTAACCGGTTATGGGGCAATCAGGGAAAGAAAAATGTAGAATCCCATCAGGAAGAGCTATTTGATGAAGAAAAAGGCACTTCCGATATTGTAACATATCCTAAAAGGGAATATGTGGATGTGGAACCGGAAAAAGCAGAGGCTTTAATTGGAGATAATGTATCACATGAGCAGGTTGTAAAAGAATTTGGAGATACAAAGCTGACGATATTGTCTGCTGTATCGGATGGACAGTCAGCAGTTGTAGAATTTACACTGGAAAGAGAAGGCGGTGTCAATGCCTTGAATTACAGCCAGCTTGATAATGAGGCGAAGGGTGCATGGTTTTCAGAAGAGACGGATTTCTATTTTCAGTTTGTTGACTTTGGTGGAAGTATATATGTGGATATGGATAAATCTACGTCGGATAAGTTGTATTGCTATGATTATATGACTGCTGATAATGGAGGAAAGAAAGAAATAATTCTGAAAACGTATGAATATCCGTGTGCCCGGGGCGAATGGATTAATGCCGATGATAAAGCGTACAATGAATATATGAGTAAAACGAAGGAAGAAGAGTTTGTCGTACCGCTGAGTGAAGAGGTGGAAAAAGTAGAATATGTAAATGCTGAAGGTGGTCTCATCCGGATTTCTCCGTTATCTATGCGGGTTGATATGGGAACAGGTCTTGGTTTGACAAGGGAGGAGGCTTATGATCCTGTTAATCTGTATTATGCAGCGATTCATTATAAAGATGGGTCAGAGTATATTATAATGGACAAGAATTGTCATGATAGACATTCCTGTGATGTTGAAATAGATAATACCAGTTATGTCTGTGCTGATTTAACTACTCATATAACCTGCAATTTTAACCGCTTAGTGGATGTAGATAATATAGCATCCATTACAGTGAATGAGACGGAATATACACTGGAATGAATATGTATAGTCCTTATAGATTTTTATAAGCAACTGATGCGTTCTACAATGATGGCTGATATTCCGGTGATTGCCGTGGGAGCAGTAATCGGAACAATCGCTGCCCATCTGCTGGTGGATTCCATTGTGGCACTGTGCCTGTCATTTTGCGGGATCACACAGGGAAATATGTATATGAATCCTGTATTTGAGGTGATGACCGTGCTGGGAATTATCGTTGCAGCGGTTCTGGCGGAAAGCATCTGTTCTTTGAAGATTCGGAAAATGGAACCGGTAAAGCTTATTGCGGAGGAATAGGAAAAGAACAGTTAAATGAATAAGACGGAAAGGGAATAAGAAAATCAAAAAATGATGTTCAGCATTTCTTGGGAGGTGCTGAACATCATTTTTTGAATGAATTGAATAAAAATCACATAAATTTTTTTATTGTGTTTATTTTTGTATGCAACCTGAGAAAAAATATTTGAACCGAATAGTCTGCTTATGAAAATATATAAGTGAAGGGCAATCATATACCCGAATTAAGACGTCTTTTACTAGGAGAATGATAATGGAACATATAGAGCTGGAACAATACATTTTAAAATATGGGAGGGATATTTATTCTTTCTGTGTTTTTCTGACCAAGAAAAAGCAGGAGGCGGATGATTTATATCAGGATACTTTCCTGCGGGCAATAGAGAAAAATGATATTGACAGCATGGCAAATCCTAAGTCCTATCTGATTTCAATTGCCATAAATATATGGAATAATAAGAAAAGAAAATATCTCTGGCGAAAGAACAAAGCAGATATGAGTTATTCTTTAGATGAAGGAATAGTGGAACAGGTTGCAGACCAATCTCTGCCGACAGAGGAACAGGCAATCCGGAATGATGAGCTGGAAAATTTGAGATGCAGGGTAAAGGAGCTGCCGGAAAAAATGCGTGTCGTGGTGCTGATGTACTATATGGAGGATATGCCTGTTGAAGAAATCAGCAGTATATTGAAGATACCTGCTGGAACAGTTAAGAGCAGGCTTCATCATGCCAGAGAAATATTGAAAAAGAAAATGGAGGAAAACCAATATGAAAGATAAAATGGATGGATTATTAAAGAAAGCCCTTCTTCCGACGTTGGAACCTGACGCCAGCTTGAATCAGCAAATATATAATTACCGGAATATAAGGAGGAATACCGATATGAGAAAATTTAATAAAATGCCTACTGCTGCTGCGATTGCGATATGTGTTTTATGTATCGGCTCTGTAACTGCTGTTGCAGCAAGCCATTTCCTTAAGGAAATGCATACGTTTCAGTATGGATTATCTACAAATACAGGTGAGGAAGCTGTATCGGACAAGGAGCCGAAGTTCGATGCATCGACAATGAAAGAGCAGCCTGAGGATATAGTAGAGGACGTATCTGCTGAAAAGGGAACCGCTGACACAGCATGGATCTCTAAAAAGGTGCAGAAGGTGACCCAGCACAATCAGGCTTCTGATGATGCGGTTCACTGGGAGGACTATTCCTATGTTGTCACACAGACGACCTATGAGTATAAAGATTACTATACTGCTGTAGAAGATCAGGGTGTGGATAACTGGTTGTCCGAAGATTATCAGACAATAGGTAATGTTCAATATATGGAAAGTGTAGCAGAAAGTGAGGATAGTAAGGAGCAGAGTGTTGAGGGTACATTTGTGTATGGTTCAGGCAGCTTTGAGTTATCGGAAAGTATCACAATGGATTTGGAGGGAACTCCATTGGAGATAGGCAGTTACACTATCATCACCAATGAAGTCTCCAACGAGCGCACCTATACGAATAAAGAGGGTTATACACTTACGTTGGTAGATGATGAAGCTGACGGAGAGATAAGGACAACAGTGGCGGTTACTTATCAGAATTACAGTGGTTCTCTTGTCTTCCATGGAATGACAGAAGAGGAAATTCACCATGTACTAGACTCGTTACAGCTGAAATAAGGATTTACTGGAAAATTTACGAATCGTTGTAAAATGGGCAGAGCTGATTGTCAGGCTCTGCCCATAAGCTTATATTAAGGTAATTATTTAAAGGATTTTTGATATGCCAGACCCCAATCTTCCATAGCCTTTAAAATTGGACGCATAGATTCGCCCAGCTCACTCAATGAGTATTCAACATGAGGTGGAACCTCCGGATATACTGTGCGAATTACAATGCCGTCTTCTTCAAGAGCACGAAGGGAATCGGTTAGAACCTTTTGGCTGATACCCTCAAGGTTTTTTTTAAGTTCATTGAATCTCCAAGGTCGTTCAAGTAAATTTCTCAGGATTAATAGCTTCCATTTGCTACCGATTAGCTGTACCGTTGTTGCCACTGGGCAAGCCGGTAATTCTTCTTTTGACAGCATAATATACCTCCAATAGTAAAAAAATGAATGTAACATTATAAACAGAGTGTAGCATACATTTATGAAAAATCATAGTAGTTACAAAAAAGTAACCAGGGCACTTTATTGTGCGTACTTACACGATTATGATTTACCTGTTATGATGAATTCGCAATAAGGTAAAAACCTTATAAAATTATTTAGCCATGAGCGAAACTCCCGATTTAGAAAACTTAGTTGTGCAATATAGACAATATCATAAGCAAGGTGCTTTGGAGCCGCCGGTGCTTAGCGAGGTTTTTTCGAGCTTAGCACCGTTGCGAGCGACAAGCAGCGCAAGCGTGCCTGCGTTGATTTGTCTATATTGTACAACGAACGTTTGCGAAAACAGAGTTTTGCTCATTGCTAAATTCATTATTCTTCAAGGAGGTAAGTACAATGGCACTTTCAAATCTTTCTGGATGGAGCGAGGAGCAAAAGGCAGGTTCTTCCTGCGGAACAGCATGTGGAGCATCAGACAAGCCGGAAGAGAAGCCGGCAGCATGCGGGGCATCTGATAAGCCGGAGGAAAAGCCGGCAGCATGTGGCAGTGCGTGCGGAGCATCTGATAAGTAAAAAGATAGCTTATCAAAGGACTGGCGGTTGTCGATGTTTGATAACCGCCGTTACTCCTATGAAGAGATGGGGCTATATGCCAGTGGCATATATTTAAGGCAGAGTGAAACGAATCAAAACAGCCGGGGAGGCTGATCAATACAAAAAGCAGGTGAATCAAATGAGTGAGTATTTTGCATTTCAATGGCATATAACAGACGAGTGTGACCAGCGTTGTAAGCATTGCTATATTTTTTCAGAAGATAATTGTAGAGCAATAGAAGCGATGAACTGGGAGCAGATGCAGGAGGTGGTTGCAAATTGTGAGGATTTCTGTAAAGTGTATCATAGGTATCCGTATTTTTATATAACGGGGGGAGACCCGATTCTGCATCCGGATTTCTGGAAGCTGCTTGCATTATTAAAAAGTAAAGCGATTCCGTTCACGATACTTGGAAATCCGTTTCACCTGACGGACGAAATATGTAGAATGCTGAAGGCTATGGGATGTGAAAAGTATCAGTTATCCATTGATGGAATGCGGGAAACACATGACTGGTTCAGAAAACCGGGTTCATTTGATATTACATTAGAAAAAATAGGCTGTATCAAAAGGGCAGGGATAAAAGCAGTCATCATGACAACTGTTTCTGGAACAAATATGAAAGAAATTCCCGATATTATTGATACAGTTGTAAAGCATGAAGCGGATGTGTTTGCCTTTGCAAGATATTGTCCGACAAGCGATGAAAAAGACACTAACATGACTCCGCAGGAATATAGAGCTTTGCTAGAGCTATGCAATGCGAAGTTTAAGGCATATGAGGCTGCAGGCTGCAAGACATATTTTAATAAAAAGGATCACCTTTGGACGCTCTATGAATATGAAAAGGGAGAATTTATAATCCCAGGGGATGCAAAAGAGGGAATGATATATGGTGGCTGCAATTGTGGTAACTGTCATATGACAATCCTTCCGAATGGTGATATATATGCCTGCAGACGGGTCCAGAACAGCCATGTTTCAAATATATTTCATGACAGGCTTGCAGATGTATGGATTTGTCAGATGGAAAGCTATAGAGATTATGAGAAGTTTGAAAAATGCAGCAAATGTGAATTAAAACCCTGGTGCAGAGGGTGTCCGGCTGTAGCGGCTGGAACAAGTGGCGGTAATTTTTATGCACCGGATCCACAATGCTGGAAAGAAAAAAATAGTATAACAGGGGAGAGCCTATTATGTTGATGGACATTATAAAAGCAAGACATTCAATCAGAAAATATACGAAGGAGCAAATTAGCACAGAAGACTTAGAAAAAATTCTTGAGGCAGGAAATTTTGCCCCCAATGCAGGCGGTGGTCAGAGAAGTATGATGGTAGCCGTAAATAATGCAGAATTGACAACCCAAATCGGCATGATGAATCTCGCAAAATTTGACCGAAGCAAGCTGGCAGGCTCGTATGTGTCAAAGGAACAGCCAAGCAGCATTGATGATCCCACCATCAGAAATGGCTTCTATGGGGCACCGACGGTGGTTGCGATATTTGGACAAAGCAACTTTATGTTCCGGGTGGCAGATGCCTTTTGTATTGCAGAGAACATGATTTTGCAGGCAACGGAGCTTGGGCTTGCCTCCTGTATTATTTCAAGAGGAGAAGAGACCTTTGCCAGTGAGGAAGGTCAAAGTCTGATGAAGGAATGGGGGGTTCCGGATAATTATATCTGTTCCTGTTTTGTGATCTTGGGATACATCGATGGAGAACAGCCCCAGAGCAAGCCGAGAAAGCCGGGCAGAGTAAAAATTATTGAGTAAGGGGGTATACCTGTCTCTTAAACACATATCCGAGCCCACGAGACTCCTGAGCAACT